>JAYSRF010000185.1:0-27154 GCA_043721195.1 Fluviicola sp.
TTGTGTTTTCCAATTCGGATAAAGGAACAACTTTGTTGACCATACCCATTTTCTCTGCTTCTTCCGCAGTATATTGATTGCATAAGAACCAGATTTCACGTGCTTTTTTCTGTCCAACATGACTTGCAAGAAACGAAGATCCAAATCCAGCATCAAAACTGCCAACTTTTGGTCCTGTTTGTCCAAAACGCGCATTATCAGAAGCGATCGTTAAATCACAAACGACGTGTAATACGTGCCCACCGCCAATTGCATAACCATTCACCATTGCAATAACAGGTTTAGGCATCGCACGAATAGACTTGTGAACGTCTAGTACATTTAAACGTGGAACACCGTCATTTCCGATGTAACCACCAATTCCTTTCACATTTTGATCGCCACCAGAACAGAATGCTTTATCACCCTCGCCAGTTAAAACGATAACTCCAACATCTTGTCGCTCTCTACAAATCTCCAAAGCTTCCAACATTTCAACGTTTGTTTCTGGTCGAAAAGCATTGTAAACCTGTGGTCTATTGATGGTTATTTTCGCAATTCCTTCAAAGAATTCGAATTTAATATCTGTATATTTTTTGATGGATGTCCAATTGCGTTGTGCCATGATTGTTTTGTTTGGTGCAAAAATAATCAATGCTTGGATTTTAGAAGCAAAAGATCGAATGATTGGTGAAAGTATCTTTGAAATATTCTATTCTATTAATTCCAAAATTACTCACTCTTCTTCTTCTTCATCGTTCTCATCATCATAGTATTCCTCATCGTCATACAATTCATAACCATCAGGAATGGCTAGAGAAAATTCTACGGTAGGATTCGCGATCGTTTTTTTAGATTGAATCAGCTTCATCTCTCCAACAACAACGCCCTCTTCTTTCACTATAAGTTCAACTAACGTTCCTTCTGGAAGGCGAAAAAAACCAGAATCATTAGAGATTCCGATGAATAATCCCATCGCAACCCAGCCAGTACCAACTACTTTTCCTTCTTCCAATAGATTTACTTTTCGACATTCCCAGCCTTGAATGACTTTTTTGTCTGCCAACAATGTATAGTCTTCATTCGTTGCAATATCACCAAGAATTAAATCTGAAATAAATGCATAGCCAAATGGATAATCACCATCTTCATCAGCACTCGCTAATTCAGTTACAAAAGCGTCTTTCGTATCGCCATCATCTATCAATTCAATTACTTGACCTGCAATTGAATCCAGTACAAAACGTTCTTTAACTTCTCCATTTGAAAAATTAACAGCAAATTTTTTGGTCGTCTGAGCAATATGAACATTCATTGTGTCAACAACCCCCGACTCAGTATTCATAAATTGAAAATCAAACGTTGCAGTTTGTTGAGCAAATGAATGAATAGTAAGGCTTAAAAGCGAAACAAGTAAGGCATTTTTCATAGGTTTTTGATTTAAAATTGAACTAAGTTACGATTTTTCTAATTTGATCCACCTTGAGTGTACATGGTAACTCCTTTTTCAAGATAAAGTGAAATCATTACATCGCGCATTTGTTGTGAATCAAAGATTAAAGTAGGGGCATTTCCGAAATGAAATTCTGAAGCAACACAATGCACTTCTCAAGAGGAAACTCATTCTTCGTCGTCATAATCTAGATCATCCTCATATAACTCATACCCCTCAGGAATCTCTAATGAAAATTCTTTGGTTTGATTGGCAATTGTTTTTGTAGAGTTCATGAGTTTCATTTCACTTACTACAACACCATTCTCTTTAACAGTAAGTTCTATAATTGTTCCTTCATACAACCCGAAAAATCCGAAATCGGTTGTAAATCCAATGTATAATCCCATTGCAACCCAACCGCTTCCAATTACTTTTCCTTCACACAAAAGATTTACTTTACGACAGTCCCATCCGTGAATCGTTTTTTCATCATCTAATAAAACATACATTTCATCATCAGAAATCTCATTCATAATCAATTCTGAAACATTAGTATGACCATAGCCAAAGATATCGTATTTCGGTTGGTATGGTATTGGTGTAACAAAGACGAATTGTGACTCACCATTATCTATCAATTCAACAACTTTACCCGCAATAGAATCTAAGACAAAACGCTCTGTTAAACCGTGACCAGAAAAATTAGCAGCAAATTTTTTGCTAGTCTGGGAAATGTGGATATTCATTGTATCACTAATCCCTGACTCTGTGTTAATCAATTGAAAATCAAATATTCCTGTTTGTTGAGCGAATGAATGAACTGTAAAGCTTAAAAAGGCAAAAATGATTCGATTTTTCATAGGTTTTTGGTTTAGAATTGAACTAAGTTACAAATTTTCTAATGCGAGCCACTTGGTGTGTACATGGTAACTCCTTTTTCTTGATAAAGTGAAATCATTACATTACGCATTTGTTGTGCATCAAAGATTAAGGTCGGAGCATTTCCGAAAAGTGCTGTCTTTGCAACTCCATGTTCTTTAAAAAGCGGAATTAAGTCATCACATTTGCGTTTAGCAGACCATTCTGGATTGTGGACTTTCGTTTTTACTCGCAGTTCTTCGCCAGATTGTAATCGAACGGTTGCTTCAAATACTTCAGGAAAATAAACAGGAAATTTGAATGATGGAACTGCATCTTCTAGTACATGTAAACTCGTGCCAGCATTCGCTAATGTTACACCAATATAGAGAATCTTCCCACCATTTTCTGCTACTTTAAAAAACGGACTTTTAGCTGTATACGGAGTTAATTCACCGAAATGTTCTCCAACAAAATCAATTGCTCTAGGTCCGATACACGAAACAGGTTCTGTTACTGAAACCGATCGAATGGCAGTTGGTTGTTTTCGGAAAACTTCCGTTATTGCTCCCAGCGCAGATGGACTTTCAGCCAGATCAAATACCGTTAAGTTGCGAATGTATTCTAATTGATAACCAGCATTGGGTGAGTTCGGCATTAACACATGTCCATTTTCCCCAACTACATCCAATAAAGCATCAATAATCGTTTGCGGACCACCTTCCACATAACCAATTTTGGACAAACTGGAATGAACCAGCAAGGTATCACCCGAAGTAATTCCCATTTCAGAAAGCTGATGCATTAATTCCGCTTTCGTCCAACCTTTTCCTGTTAAACGTTGTTCTTCAATTGATTTACGGACTGTATCTTTCTTGCGATTTCGGTACCAGTTCAATAGAAATTGAGGAGTCAGAGAACGTAAAGCGTTACGAAGTGAACCCATACTACGAATTAGTTAGCAACAGGTTTGATGATTTTATTTTCAGGAAGGTAGAGGTAATGGATTTCTGCACCTTTTGTCATGAGATAAAAATCGTCTTGAATCTTGCGGATCTGACCATATTCTAATGGAACCAATAACTCTCCTTTATCAGAATAAATACCGTATTTCGCTCCTAATGAAACAAGGTAATGTCCTTTATCTAAACGTTGAACCTCTGTATGTTTTAGTGGAATAATCACTTGACCTTTACCATTGATTGCTCCTTGCATCGTCAACAATGCAACAATTCCCAATCCATCCACAAATGTTTCAGCTGATTCATAGGAAGGTGGAATGACCACTTTATTGGTCAAATCAATATATCCCCATTTACCAGCCTTTTCAACTGAAATAAGCGAACCAACATCACCTATATTGCTGTATTGAAACGGAATAATGGTTTTACCTGAACGATCTATGATTCCGAATTTATCGCCTTTTAATACTTTTGCGTAGTTTCCTACAAAAGCTCCTTTTTGCTGAACATTTGGGTAGAGATCATAGATAGAAGGAATAACTTCAACTCCTTTTGGAGAGAAATAGCCTACCATTTCATCTTTTACAAAAAGTGCTCTTTCACCAGAAAGTGTACTAATTGCTTCGTAACCTGGTTGTGCAATAATTTGCCCTTTTCGATTCATTAAACCGGCAAATTCACCGTCGATAAACATCAGTAATGAATCATTGAAAAACTCAATTTCTTCATACAAAGGAGGAACCATAAAGGAACCATAAATATCAATAAAGGCATCCAACTCCCCAACTTTTACTTTTGCCCTTCCGTTTAAAAAGGAGAATGCTTCAGTAAATTCTGGTTGAATTCGTTGAAAACCTAACTGATCGAAATAACCATATAATGAATCTTTTTGGGCGTAGATCAATTGTTCAGAAAACTGTCCTAAATCGTTGAAGATTGCTGGGAAAATCATTGCTCCAGAACGATCTACAATTCCAAATTTGTCTCCAACTTCAACTACAGCTCTTCCTTTTTCAAAATCAGTTGCTCCAGTAAATTGAAATCCGATGACCAACTCATTGGCTTTATTGACGTAACCATATTTCCCGTTGCGTTCTACCCATGCAAGACCATCCTTAAAAAATCCAACTGATTCATATTCAGCTTTAATAACAGGAATTCCATCCAGCGACATCCATCCAAACACTGCTTCATTTTTGTAGGGAATGATAATAGAACCTGCGAGTTCCTTGTCCCGAATCAATTCATCTTTAAATGGATAATTGGGGTATTCTTGTTGAAATGCCTCGACCCGCGCACTGGAATAATCGTACATATACAACTGATACAAACGTCTCCATGCTTGATCTACATTGCGATTTTTGGTATAGGTTCGAATAAAAGCTGCGTAAGAGTTGATGGTATTTTGAACAGTTGCCAAACGAAAAATCTGATCTTGTGCATCTTGTACATACGGATTATCGGGGTACGTTTTTTCAAAGGACATAAATGCGGCAAGCGTTCCTGCAACGGTTTGTTCTTGGTATTGTAAGCGATAAAATTCTTTCTGAGCGGCTAATTTGTAAGTCGACTCTGGATAAGCAGTCAAGAATGTATTGTAATTCGCTGATCCACCTTTATCAACTGTTGACTTATAAGCCATTGAATCCCGCAAATGAATGGCTGAAAATCGTTCTTGTGCCCATGGATGCTTCAATTGAAACTGATTCATTCCTTCAACTGTAGGTTGTTTTTTTTCCAGTTGAAAAAACGTAGCTGAAATAGCATTTCGGTGAGCAATAATGGCTAAATAGTCGAATTGATAGACTTTGAGTTTGACTTTCGTTTTTTCCTTCATCTTGGAATAAACGGCTTCGCTTCGCAAGATGGTAGTATACGCTGAATCAAGGTTATGAAAGGGATTATCCGTTCGGAAATAGATCAATGACAACCCATAATTGGCAGCCGAAGGTTCCTTTTTTAAGGATTTTTCAAACAATGATTTCGCTTCAAAGTAATTGAATTGTTCCAACGCCTTAAAAGCCTTGTCGATTGTTGCTGCATTCACAGTTGAGAACTGAAATACAAGCGCTACAGCTAAACAGAGTTGTCGAACATGGAGATTCATGGGAACAAAGATAATCGCATTGGCAATGTCAATTTCGCTTAACTGATTAAAGTTTCAAGCAAAATGCATCTTTTCTTGTGGAAATGAGACAAAAAAAATCCCGCTAACCTCAGGCTAACGGGATTACTATCCTGAAGTGGATTACTTCTTGTACTTAGCGTAACGCGTGTTGAACTTGTCAATACGTCCTGCTGTATCCACTAATGTATTAACTCCTGTGTAGAACGGGTGAGATTTGTGTGAGATATCCAATTTAATTAATGGATACTCATTTCCGTCTTCCCATTGAATCATTTCTGAAGAATTTGCTGAAGAGTGACATAAGAATGAATATTCATTTGTCATGTCTTTAAAAACAACTAATTTGTAATCTTCTGGGTGAATTCCTGCTTTCATATTGTTTAAAATCTTTTTATTCTTACTTCAAAAATCGGTTTGCAAAGATAAATAAACTTTTTAATTAGCAACAAAAAAAATAAAACCAATTAGTCTTTCGTTACATTTGTCATGATGAAATACTTTGTTCCAGCATTTTTGACGCTCCTGATTGCAGGTTTATCTCTTTCAACGACTTCTTGCAAAAAGAAAAACTTCTTTTCAAAGGGCAATTTGGAATTTTCCAATGATACGGTTGTTTTTGACACTGTATTCACAACAATTGGTTCTACAACACAGCATTTCAAGGTTTATAACCGCGATAATAAAACCTTGACCATTGAAGAAATTGAATTGATGGGTGGAACTTCTTCTCCTTTTCGAATCAATTTTGATGGTTTACAAGGCACTTCATTCAGTGATATTGAAATTGAAGGAAACGACAGTTTATACTGTTTTGTCGAAGTAACACTCATGACTGGCGGGATACTTCCTATGATTTTTGAAGATTCGATCCGTTTTCGAACCAATGGAGTGGATCAATACATGAAATTAGTGGTTTGGGGACAGGACGCCTATTTCCATTACAACGACATTAACTCAGGCACTTGGCCAAACGATAAACCACACGTCATCTATGGTGTTGCCCGCGTTTTAAACGGACAAACACTGAACATTCAGCCTGGAACAGACATCTACCTGCATAAACTCAGCGCACTCTATGTGAATCGAAGCACACTGAATATCAATGGAACGGCTGCCAATAAAGTTACGTTTCAAGGCGATCGTTTAGAAGCAGATTACGATGATGTAGCTGGTCAATTTTTTGGAATTTACCTCGATAGCGTGATGCCTTCGGTGATTAATCACGTTCAATTGAAAAATGGTATAAATGGCATTCATGTTGAGTCGAAAATGACTGGTTTCCCCGGACAAGCAACATTAACATTGACAAATACGGAGATTTGGAACAATGCAAGCTATGGTATTTTGTTGTACGATGAACCCAAGATTGTTGCAGAAAATGTCTTGATTCACAGCAATGGAGTGCATGCCATGATTGTTTTACAAGGTGCTGATATGCAATTTACGCACAGTAATTTATTGGGCTACGGAGGCGGTGATGGCTCCTACCCTGCTGTCGGAATTCGCAACTACTATACTGCAAATGGCACACAAACCATCACTGATATTATTGGCGAATTCAATAATTGCGTCATTTGGGGAAGTGCCTCCGAACAATTGGTATTAGATACTGTCCAACCTGGTGGCGTTACGATTGACTTCAATTTTCGGAATTGTTTACTGCGTTTTCCAACGAATTCAAACAGTATGTTTGCTAGCTGTATTTTCAGTAATGGGAATCCTTTGTTTATCAATCCATCAGAAGATGATTTCACCTTTACTTCGCTTTCTTCTAGCCTAAGTAACAACGCAAATCCTATTTATACTACCACCCCAAATACAGATTTGTTGGGTATTTTGAGAGGAGGAACTCCAGATATTGGAGTGTATGAAGTTCCCTGAATCATTGTTGTCCGATTAAAAACAACAACCTCTAATAACTTCTCAATTGACCTTACTTTTCTTTTTCCGCAAAAGAAAAGTAAGCAAAAGAAAACTCGACGCTGTTTGTCCGTCAATGCACTCCAATTGTGGAATTGCGACCGTTTCGGTGATCTCTTCAAGCTTCCTCATCCTTCACAAGCGGTGCTTGCTCTTCCGCATTTCGCTGCATTTCGCTTTTTCCGTTCAAAAGGCGTCACACTCCTAACTTAAATTTCGTTAAATCCAAAAGGAAGCCCGCTACCTGTTATTTAGCTTCTATAAACACACTCATTAAAGTATATCAAACTATTAAAAAAGCAGTTTATCGGACACTAATGACCCTGAATTCGAAATAAGACTGTTGCAAACTCCTTTACTCTTCGTTACATCAAAAAAATCAACATCCTCATTTACAAGCGTAAACTATGGTGTTAAATTTTAATCGTGCCTCGATGAATGAATTTTGGAGTGTTCTTAAAATAATAACCTTTCTATCTTGAACCTGTGATTTATTAAACGCTTGTTTCTAGTCATTGGAACAAATTACCGCTTTTATTTGTAGTATTGTAAGTGAAGACGCTAAACCTTCGTTAAGACTATACTTATGATGAAACGCTTATTGCTCAGCTTTGTGCTGCTAACTTTCTGTCATTCATTTTATTCACAAGTTTTCCTAAATGAAGGAAGTAACCGCAATTATACTACAATCGCTGATGAAGACGATGATCACCCAGATTGGGTTGAAATTTACAACGGCGGAACTGATACGGCATTTTTATTGAATTATTCCATATCGGATAATATTGTTGAGCCATTGAAATGGATTTTCCCGAATGTAAGCATAGCACCTGGTGAATACAAAACCGTTTTTTGTAGTGGAAAAGATCGTAAACCAAACAATGGATTTACACATGTGGTAACTGAAACAAATTACACACCAACAACTGGATGGAGTACGCATAATTTCACTACTCCTTTTTATTGGGACGGTGTTTCCAATATTTTGATCAACACGTGTTCTTATAAAGACAATGGATACACGTTGAATTCCATTTTTAATCAAACTGCGACAACATTTCAGTCAACCGTTTTTGCTTTTGTTGATAACAGCGATGCTTCTTGCGGATTTAGTAATGGTAATGCGGTGAGTCAACGACCAAATATGCAACTCAATGGACAAACCATTGGAACTGGAGTGATTCAAAATTCAGGTACAGATTATCCTGCTCCTTATGGAAATTGGTATTGGAGTGCGAAAAATCAAATGCTCATTCGTGCTTCCGAATTAATCGCAGCAGGAGTTGTAGCAGGTGATATCTCCAGTTTGGCATTTAGTGTAGCTTCAACTGACCCAGGCATGGTGTATACGTATGTTGAAATTGACATGATGCTGGTTCCTTATGATGCCGTTGGGAGCAGCTTTGAAACGGTGAACATCAATAATTACTTGCATACAAATTTCTCGATTTCACAATCTGGCGAAACCATTCATTTGTTCGATCCAACTCAAACAGAAGTCAGTAATTTGTACGTGAATTGCCAAAATTTGGATGTTAGTCGTGGATTATTCCCAGACGGTTCAGCGAATCCTTATTTGTTTGATGTCCCAACTCCAACAGCCACGAATAACGCTTCTACCATTTTTTCAAGTTACTTATTGCCTCCCGTTTTTTCTCAACAATCAGGCATCTATGGTACTTCGGTCAATGTTTCTATTTCCAATCCAAATGGACTAGGAAGTGCTATTTATTACACAACTGATGGTAGTAATCCAACAATGGCTTCGAATTTATACACAGGAACACCAGTTCCAGTATTTTTCTCAAGTGTATTAAAGGCTCGTGCGTTTTCAAATGGAATCCTGCCAAGTTCTACTACGGTTGCTTCTTATTTATTAGGAATTGATCATGTTACCCCAATCATTTCACTGGTTACAGATAATGCCAATTTGTATGGTTCGGAAGGAATTTTTGATAATTGGAGTGCTGATTGGCAAAAAGATGCGTACATCGATTATTTCACGGAAGACAATCAATTACTTTTCTCTCAAAACACAGGAATTCAAATAGATGGAGGAGCTGGTGGAAGCCGCTCTCAACCTCAACATTCAATGCGGGTTGAATTAGCAAATGGTGTTTTGGGTGAAGGAGCTGTCAATTATCCGTTGATTCCGAATCGCGCAGAACGCACCAAATACAGTCAATTTTACTTGCGTAATGGAAGTAATATGTATTTGAGTTATCCTTACAAAGATGCCATGCAAAATGAAGCTATGTGTGCGGAAACAAATACGTATTATTCTGCTTGGCGACCTGTAAGTGTTTATATCAATGGTGGTTATTTCGGATTGTATGAATTACGTGAAAAATTTGATCCAGAGTACTTTAAATCACAAGATGGAGCTGATACTGATTCTACAGACATTCTTTCATTAAGCTATTGGTACGGAAGTATTTTACGCTCTGTTGCAGGAAATCCAGTAGACACTTTTTACACCAACTATGATGCTTTTGATAATTTAAATCCAGCTTTGCCAACGTATTGGGATCAAGCCGATCAATACTTTGATATGACGTATTACAATGATTATATCATCAGCGAAGCTTGGATGGGAAATTTAGATTGGCCACAAAACAACATTAAAATTTACCGTTCAAATGCAACTGATTTCCGCTACCGATTTTGTACGATTGATTTAGAATCTGGATTACAACCGGGCGGATGGAATGATTCGTATTCGGATAATATCAGCTATCTGTTCGGTCAAAGTAGTGGCAATCCATTCATCAATGTTTGGCTCCAGAGTATTCAAAATAATCGTTTCCATGATTATTTTATCAATCGATTTGCGGATGTCATGAATACATCTTATCTCACCGATCGATTAACCGCTGTGGAAGATTATTTCTTCAATCAAACAGTTGTTGAAATGCAAAACGAATATGCACGTTGGGGTGATCCCGGCAATATCCCTGGTCAAATGAATGATTTTTACAACAATCATTTAATCATGCAGGATCAATTTAGTATCCGTTCAGAGCAAGTACGCAATCACATTGAATCGAATTTCAGTCTTCCAAACCAAGTTGATTTAATGTTGGATGTGCATCCTGCCGGTGCTGGTAAAATACATATTAGTACGATTGAACCAACTGATTATCCTTGGAATGGAATCTATTTTAATGGTGTTCCAATCAAGATTGAAGCTATCGCGAATCCAAACTGGATCTTTTCCAATTGGGGCAATAATGGTTTAATTACAGATCAGCTCAATGCAATATTCTTAGATACGTTAGATGTGAGTACCATTCAATTTGATGCATATTTTATTCAAGACGTTACTGGATTAGAGGATACTGAGTTGGTTTCTCAATTTTCCCTTTATCCAAATCCAGCATCACACGAGTTGTTTCTCTTAGCAAATTCAGAAAATGGATACACCAATTTAAGCTACCAATTAGTGGATATTACTGGTCGTGTATTGAAAGAACAAGGGTTCAATCCATCCAATAAACAAACAACTATTGATATTCAAAAAATTCCTGCAGCTGTATACTTAATTCGGGTATTAGATGGAACAGAATTGGTTGAGCAATTGCGTTTTGTTAAAGTTGGAATGAATTAATAACCTCAGTTCGATTATAAATTTCAGTTCAGAATCCAATTGAAATTTGAAAGAAAAGGCGGTTTTATGAGTGAATGATCATTCGAAGAATAGTTAAATTGGCAGACACCAAGTTTATATACAACTGTATATCAATGTTATACATTCCTTAATATTGCGAGATTACTGAACGGATTTTAGTTTAACTAAAGTCGATTAGAACCATGCTTTATTTTTGATTCTTTGTCATAATTAGTGGAAAAACTAATAATTCGATCGAAGCTTATTTTATCACAATTACTGGTGTTTTTTACCACGAATACACGAATTACAAACTTTAGAGTGATAAAAAGCGAATGGTTCCCGATTAATATCGGGAATGTCTACTCACTTATATAATAGATTGAGTTGGAAACAACGTTTACAACACGTGTCCGCCGTGGCTGATTCGTTATAAATTTTACAAGGTACTTCATTCGTGTATTCGTGGGAGAAAAAAATGATGTTTTCTGATTCGCTAAAACACTTAATGACGAAGAGCCTTTATTTGTTCTATGCTGTGAATATCGTTCAAATTCGTCAAACACAAAAAAAGGCTACCCAATCTGGATAGCCTTTTCAATATAATCGAATTGGAACTTGCTTATGCGTTAGCCGTCATATTGTCCAATACATCCATTACACCTTTTACAGCGATAGCAGATTCATCTAACAATTTGCGTTCGTCAGCATTCAAATCTAATTCAATGATTTTTTCGATTCCGTTTTTACCAAGAATTACTGGAACTCCTAAGTAAATGTCATTAAATCCATATTCACCTTGCAACCATGCACAAACTGGGAATACACGACGTTGGTCACGAATAATTGCTTCAACCATTTGAGCAGCAGCAGCACCTGGCGCATACCAAGCTGATGTACCTAATAATTTCACGATTTCACCACCACCGAATTTTGTACGCTCAATGATTTCGTTTAATTTTTCTTCACCAATCATTTCTGTTACTGGAATACCACCAACAGTTGTATAACGTGGAAGTGGAACCATTGTGTCTCCGTGACCACCCATCAATACAGCTTGGATATCTTTTGGAGAAACATTCAATTCTTCAGCAAGAAAAGCACGGTAACGAGCTGTATCTAGGATTCCAGCCATACCAAATACTTTCTTTGGATCTGTTTTAGCATTCAAATATGCACAGTAAGTCATTACATCCAACGGATTGGAAACAACAATGATTACTGCATTTGGTGAATACTTAATAACGTTTTCAGTAACTGTTTTCACAATTCCAGCGTTCGTAGCGATCAAATCGTCACGAGACATACCCGGTTTACGTGGAAGACCAGAAGTGATTACCACTACATCTGAATCAGCTGTTTTAGAATAATCATTTGTAGAACCAGTAGTACGTGTGTCATACAAATTAATAGGGGAAGTTTCCCAGATATCCAATGCTTTTCCTTCTGCAAATCCTTCTTTAATGTCGAGCAAAACCACTTCATTGGCAATTTCTCTTTGGGCTAAAACATCAGCACATGTTGCACCAACGTTACCAGCTCCAACTACAGTTACTTTCATTGTTTTCTATTTAGTTGAAATTTCTTTCTTTTTTGCGCCACGAAAATAACAATAATTGTTGGGTGGATAGGTTAACAATGTTCATAATTCACGTTATTTGTGGATAGTTTGTTGAAAGAAGGCAACCATTGAAAAAAGTATACGTTTTCAAATTATTAAACACTGTGAAGCAAAACTGGAATTTGGAAGAAATAATTGCTCTGTGCAAGAAGTCCGATCGACGGGCACAAGAACAGTTATTCCGACATTTTTATGGGAAGATGCTAGCTGTTTGTCAGCGATACATCCAAGATAAGGATTCAGCTCAGGAAGTTTTACAGGAAGGGTTTATAAAGGTCTTTGATAATATAAAAGGGTACGACAGCAAAGGTTCATTTGAAGGCTGGGTAAGAAGAATCATGGCAAATTCAGCCATTGATGCCATTCGCAAAGTAAGAAAGGATACACGCCTTTCGGATGATGTAAATGACTTCAAATTCATTCCAGACGAAGATGAATCGGATGATTGGGATCTGACAGCACTGAAAGCTGAAGTAGCAATGGAAGCAATTCAAAAACTTTCACCTGCTTACCGAACAGTATTTAACCTCTATGTTTTGGAGGAGTATACGCATCGGGAAATTGCCGAAAAGTTGGGAATTAGTGAAGGAACTTCCAAGTCGAACCTAGCAAAAGCACGAATGAACCTACAAAGTTATTTGAAACAAAAATTTATACATATCGCGTCATGAAAGAAAACATTGACCGCATCTTGAAAGAGCAACTTGGAAACTACGAACTTCCCTATGAAAATGGGGCTTGGGAGCAGTTTTCAAAACGTTTGGATGGCACGCCTTCTACTCCATTCTACCGTAAATGGTGGTTTGCAGCCTCTGTAGGAACTGTTCTAGTAGGTTCTGCTACTTTCTTTGCATTGTCTTCTCGTGAAGAATCAACTCCTGATTCAATTGCTCCTTCAACAGAAACAGTTACCGATCAACAAGTAACGACTACTGCACCTACAACACAATTGAGTCTAGAAAAACCGACAACTAGTACAAGTTCGACTAATCCGTCATCTGTTTTACCTTCGGGTTCACAAGTTGTTAGTCCTACTTCTTATGTGTTCGATCCAGCCGTTCTTACAACTGTAAATCCAATAACAAGTACGAACACTAATTCTGGTAATACATTACAGGAACCAGGTAAATCAACAACAACTATTGCTGCATTTATTCCATTGGAATTGCCTACTTCTATTTGTTTGAATGAATCCTTTACGATTCAGAATCCAAATGAGGTTGCAGTAACGGTTACTTTGCCAAATGGTCGTTCAAAAACCATTGCAGCTAAACAATCTGCTGAGATTAAATCTCCAAAATCTGGAAACCTTGTTGTGCAATCTGGAACGACTTCTAAAACAATTGTGGTGCATGAGGCTGTTTCGCATTTATCAATTGGTGTTGATGCATCTTTGCTCTATGAAAATGGAATTCCTACCTTGAAATTTGATGTAACTGGTGCGGAAAACACTGTAACTTGGGAATCAAACATCAAAGCACAAGTAGCTACTAAAAATGAATTGATCGTTCACCCCTATACTGAACGCGAAGTGAATGTGGTTGTCAATTCTACTGATCAAAATGGTTGCCCCATCTCTGAGAAAAAATCAGTTACTTTGAATGAGGTGTACAATTTGATGGCACCAACTGGATTCTATCCGTTAAGTAGTGATAATAGAACCAATTTATTCATTCCAATTGCCTTAACCTTAAGAGATACGCCATTCGAAATGGTCATCTTGGATCCAAACAACATGACGGTTGTATTCAAAACAACGGATGCTTCAATGGGTTGGAATGGAATAGATGCAAGAACTGGTCAAATGGTGCCAATTAATTCAAATTGGTTGTGGAAAGTAGTGATGAAAAATCCGCTTTCAAACGAACCTGAAGAATACAAAGGACTCATTTTAAGAAAATAATAAACGCTACACTTACCAATTAATAGTTGGATGAAGGGAAAGGAAACTTTCCCTTTTTTGTTGGAATTGATCTAGAAATTGTTGGGATTTAACGGATTCAGGAAACAACAAACGGTGTTCTTCCATGCGTCTTAACGCTTCAACTTGCCAAACCAATTCAGCTGTTTTATCTTTAAAATACCAAGCTTGAAACAAGTTCCAAACCTGCTCAATGGCTTGTGAATTGGGGTGTACACCATCTGTCTCAAAATAACGGTAATCGCGCAACACATCATTGATCAATTCAAAAGACGGGAAATAAGCTATTTCGTAGCGTGATTGCAATTGTTCTACCAATTCAAAAAGGCGTGCTTTTGATCGATTGTTTTCTACCCAACCATCTTTCGAATACCGAATTGGACTTACTGTAAATACAATTTTTAAACTTGGATTAACACGATGAAGTTGTTCGATGACTTCTATCCAAGGCTCGAGTAGATTAGCTTGTGAAGTTATTTTCTTTTCAAAACCACTTGCGGCTTGTTTATGACAATTGGCAACAACTTCACTAGTGGAATTCAATCGGTATTCATGCGCTGAACCCAAGGTGATAACCAATAGTTGTGCTGACTGCAATTGACGTTTAAAATTGAAACGAATGGTTTGTAACTGCGTTATTAATTCCGATTCTGAAAGCGCATACCGTTCACTACTTGCATCCCAAGACAACCAAATATCATTGTGCAATAACGTGCGTTCGTTGGCTGTTTCTGCAAGTGATTCGCTGATAAAACGAGCCAAAGGAATTGGATGAAAAACGACTCCAAATGGATTGCTTTCAACCGTAAATCCTGCTCGTTTCAACTTTGCATTCAGATGAGTTGAAAAACAAGAACCCAATAATAAGATGGGCGAATCGTGCGTAACAGAAAGCGGATACGTTGGTTTAGGAAACTCTGGAAGTGGATTCATCATCAAATAAAGTTAACGTATAATCTAATACTGCTGACCAACCAATCCATTTCCCTGTATCGCCAATGGTTTCATTGTGCCATATAAAACAAAAAACGCCACCAAACTGCTTTACTTCATTCGCTAAATCCTGAACGATCTGTTTACTCTCTTCAATGGAACAATTCATGTATTCGTTGAATGTACCATCCATATAAACAAAAGGAATCAATTTATAATCGGTTGCTTGATTGAGTTCCAAATCAAAAAAGTAAACAGGATGTGCGGTTCCTAATCGAAATCCTGGTTGATCTGCAAAACCCATCGAATAATCTTTTTTAAAGCCCTCTGCAATTAACCTTCGGCAAGTATGTGGCAAACTTACTTTTAAAAAATGCTGCCTACTCTCTATAATCTTTGTTTCGGTGATCTGATTAATTCGATTGTGTTCTTCAAACAGTTTTTTATCTGAATAATTGCTTCCATAACTCGGATGTAGCCCAATTCTAGCGACTTGGTTCATTAATCGAATCAACCGTTGATGACGTGAATCTCTCCATGAAATATTTCGATCGTACTCACCGTAATCACCTAAGAGCCAAAAGATCCGCGTGTTTAAAAATGTTTTACTAATATCTTCAATGCGTTTATACGTATCATACGGATCGGTTTGAGAACCGTTGTTTACTTCTTTACGGAGCTGTAAACGCGAATGATTTCGTGAAGCTGTATCTTTGGCAATCGACAACCATTTTCGCCAACCTCTTTTCCATTTAAAAGCATACGTATTGTCAATATCAAAAGACGGGATTACGGTAACTAATTGCGTTACTTTTAATTGATCAATTCCATTTGGTAAATAGGCTTTAAAAATCGCTTCGACCCATCGTTCAACAACTTGTTGCCGCAACCATCCAAATTGAAACAATAGACTATCTACTGCTTGAAAACGGTCGTGTTTATCCCGTTTCTGAATCACGTATTCTTCGTAGCGTGAAATCACATAAAATATGGACGCAAAAGGATCATTCACCTCATCAATAGAGAAGCAATCACATCCGTTCCATGGTGATTGTTTGATTGTTAGGTTGGTCTCAATTTGCTCACTAAAAAGAAGTCTTGATGGTTTTAATTGAGACACCCCTTCAAAAGGAAATTCAGAATAATTGAGACGAATCTCGGTTGCGGTAGAAAAAACGGAACGATCATTCGTAAACTCATACTCAAAACCATGTTGTTTGAATACAAAATCGAATGTGTATCTGAGCCGTTCTGTGACTTGATCTACGAATATCAGCATCTCAATTTAATTCGTCTACTAAGGATTGACAAATAAATGTTGCCGCCTTTCCATCTCCAAAAATGGCTGGAAAAACAGTAGGAGGATTTTTAAGAAAAGTAGTAGCTGCTTCAATCAATTGCGCCTTATCAGCCCCGACTAGCTTTGCTGCTCCTGTTTCAACCAACTCAACCCATTCCGTTTCTTCGCGGAGTACAATGCATGGTTTTTTGAAAAAATAAGCTTCTTTTTGAACACCTCCACTATCCGTCACAACCAAGACGGCATCTTGTTCCAAACGAATCATGTCTAAAAATCCAACAGGTTCAATTATATGGATAAACGAAGAACCTGTCAATTGTTCTGAAAACGATTGCGACGCGGTTTGTTCAAGGTATTTTTTTGTTCGTGGATGAAGTGGTATGATAACGTCTAATTGATGTTCTTCAGCAATCGCTAATAATCCCTCAAAAATGGCAATTAATCGTTCTGGAATATCTGTATTCGTATTGCGATGAACAGTTGCAAGAATAAAGGATTTACCACTACAATCGATCGTATGTAGAATGGTCGATCGTTCTTGTGCCAATGCAGAAAAATAAAGACTATTATCGTACATGATATCACCACAATGGTATAGCTTTGGGCTGTCAATATGTGCTTTTCCTGCTGTTTCAGTACTAAATCCTTCTTTTACTAAATTATCGATTCCTTGTTTTGTTGGAGAATAGAGTAAAGTAGAAACATGATCGGTCATAATACGATTGATTTCTTCTGGCATTGATTTATTGAAACTACGCAATCCAGCTTCAATATGAACAACAGGAATTCCCAATTTTGAAGCGGCTAAAGAACCAGCTAATGTAGAATTGGTATCTCCATAAACAATTACCGCATTGGGTTGATGTTGTTGCATTAGTTGTTCTAATTCCTGCAACATGGCTCCTGTTTGTGCACCATGAGAACTACTCCCAATACTCAATTGAGCAAATGGTTTTGGAATTCCCAATTCATCAAAAAAGACGGCAGACATGTTTTCATCATAATGCTGTCCTGTATGCACAATTAATTCTTCTACTTGATTTGCAAATTCATTACTAAATGCTCTACTAATTGCCGCTGCTTTAATGATTTGGGGACGAGCACCAATGATTGTCATTATTTTTTTCATTGTAACATTCCGTTATCTGAGAAGCTAAAGTAACCATTATCGGTAATTATGAGGTGATCCATTACGACCAATTCGATCATCTTACCAAATTGCACAATGCGTCGAGTGAGTGCTTTGTCATTGTTACTTGGTTTACAGTTTCCACTTGGATGGTTGTGCGCCAATAGAATAGCTGCTGCACCTAAATCGATTCCTATTTTGAAAATAATTTTAGGATCAACGTAAGTACCTGCTAAACCGCCTTTTGAAATTTGACGAATACCGATTACTTCATTATTTCTATTCATTAAAATGATGTGAAATTCTTCGTGTTCTAAATCGCTGAAATAGGGTTTAATGAGCGCATATCCATCAAAGGATGAATTGACCTTTTCACGTTTGACCAGTTGATTATCTTTTCTTCTTCTGCCTAATTCAATTGCCGCCATTAGGGAGATTGCTTTGCTTGGTCCAATTCCTTTAATTTTACACAATTGTGGCAAACGTAATTTCCCTAATTCATACAGATCCTCATTGCACAACGCAAGTAGTTCTCGAGCGAGATCAACTGCTGTTTTATTTCCCGTTCCTGTACCAATTAAAATAGCGACTAATTCTGCATTTGAAAGTGCACTATTTCCTTTTGAAATCATTTTTTCCCGCGGTCTATCATCTACTGACCAAGTGGGTATACTCATTTTCTGCTCTAACATTTTTCCCATTTTCAACAGTAAGATAGTGAAAAAGTTAAGGTTTTACCTACTCAATTTCTCCTTTTTCAAACAAAATTTGCCTAGTTAGAATAAAATCATTTCCTCTTTTTGTAGTTTTACATTTACTGAAGCAGAAACTGCAAGGTTCAATCGTAAATGAATTAGATTTATCAGATTTTCAAGCAGGTATTTACTTATTCGTTTTAACAGGTCAATATCAAGAAGTCACTCAGCTTCGGGTTGTTAAAAATTAAGAAAAACAAATCCCTAAAAGTGGATGATGTCATTTAAGAAAGATAATTCATCTACTTTCGGTAGCTAAAAATGCAGGAATGGATTCATTGACTCAAATTGTTCTAGGTGCCGCTATTGGAGAAGCTGTGGGAGGCAGAAAAATGGGCGCAAAAGCAGCACTTTGGGGAGCTATCGGTGGAACCATACCCGATTTAGATGTTTTTCTAACTTTTCTTTACCATCCAATAGATGCAGCACTCGTTCACAGAGGGTTTTCCCATTCGCTTTTGTTCGCAATCTTAGCTGGACCTATTTTAGGTTGGTTGTTTCATCGGCTTACAAAACGAAAATACGATCAACGTATGTGGATTATGCTCTGGTTCTTTTCCATCGTTACACATCCACTATTAGATATTTTTACGAATTACGGCACCCAATTTTTATGGCCATTTGATTTCAGAATTACATTCAATACAGTCTTTGTAATTGATCCATTGTATACCATTCCCTTCATGATAACCTTGCTTGTTGCGTTGTTCATGAAGCGCACCAATCCAAAGCGTTCAAAATGGAATTGGGCTGGAATTAGTTGGTCGTGTGGATATTTACTCTGGGGCGTGATTGTAAAACTCATCATTCTCTACCAAGCTCCCTCCTATTTTAAAGAAGGAAACATTACCGTAAATAGAACAATGGTAACACCTGCTCCATTGACATCTTTTTATTGGCAAGTGATTGGTGAAGATGATGCAAACTATTATGTTGGTTACAAATCATTATTCGCCGATTTTAAAACGGAAGACGTTCAAACAATTCCAAAACAACATCATCTTTTAACTAAATTGATATGGAAAGGTCATGATTATACTCATCAACTCAAACACATCACAAATGGCTACTATGCCATGGAGGAATTGGGTGATACGATTCAATGCTATGATTTAAGATTTGGCACAGTCAAACAGATCACTGCGAATCAATTTTCAAAACCACTAATGGGTTATGGAATGATTGTTGACAAGGACATTGTGCAAAAGTCTTTTCGATTATCAAGCAGAGATGCATTTAAAGGAGTTAATTTTGGTTATTATTTAGATAAAGTTTTCGGAAAATGAAACAACTCATCACATTAGCATCAGGTGCTGCCCTTTTATTGTTGGCTTGCGGTCAAGGTGCACCAAAACAAGAAAAAGAATCAGAACGTGTAGTCCCACAATTACCAAAAATCGAAATTGATTATCAATTAAGTGATTTTTTGAGTGAAAATGAACAATTGGATAAAGATGTTGATTCCTTGTTTGCTTCATTGGATGATACAGCTATTGTTGCTCAATTAATCATGCCAGCTGTTGGTGAGTATGGGCAAACGCTTGAAACAATTAAAAAACACATCAATAAACGTCAGATTGGTGGTGTATTGATGTTAAATGGTACCAAAACTGAATTCACGAAATGGATCATCGATTTCAATAAAACAAATATCAAACTAGGAAATCCAGGTTTTCTATACAGTGCTGATGCTGAACCGACTTTAGTGAATCGTAAAATAAAAGGTTCGCACCCAGTTAAGAATGCCAATCAAATGAAGACAATTGATGAGGTGAGTGCTTATGCTGACACTATTTCGTTTGACTTGAATGCCATAGGAATCAATTATAATTTTGCACCTGTTGTTGATATGTCGCTGAACAAAACAGTTGGATCACGAAGTTTTGGTGCTGTTCCAGCCAACATTATCCCTTGGTCAAATGCATTTATTCAGGCTACACAGAAAAATGGCATTATTGCTACTGCGAAACATTTCCCTGGTCATGGTTTGGTTTCTGGTGATACGCACAAATCGTTGCAAGTTATCAATGGTGAATTGAAAGAAATTGGAAACTACCCACAATTAATTGCGGACGGTGTGTTATCAATCATGATTGGCCATCTAGCTGTTGCGAATAACCCCAAATATGCGACGAATGGTCTTCCAGCAACAGCGTCCAAAGTGATTGTAACGGATCTCTTACGAACAGAGATGGGATTCAAAGGGCTCATTGTTACAGATGCAATGAACATGGGTGGCATCACCTCTATTCCTGGTGCTAATATAAAGGCAATTGAAGCAGGTTGTGATATTATCTTAATGCCATTAGATGCAGCAAAAGCGCATTCTCAAATTCTGAAAAAATACCGTACAGATCCAGCTTTTAAAGCGATTGTTGACGCAGCAGCTAAGCGTATTTTGCGTATGAAGTTGTGTGTTGGAGCGATTAAATAACAAGACGTTGCAAACCCCATTACTCTTCGTTAATTCAAAAATTCAATTTCCTCATTTACAAACGTAAACTGCGGTTTTAAATTTTTATTGCGCCTCGATTAATGAATTTTGCAACAGTCTTGTAACGCATCTATTTTTCAAAACAAAGGGGGAAACATTCAATTGCTTCCCCCTTTGTTTTTGATTGCTCAATTCATTTCAATGTAATGACCTTAACCAATAGTAGAACTTTTCATTGGAAGGATTCATTGTTTCAAATTTAAAACTTGGACGTTCGTAAGCAGACATTTTTGCTTGAAGGTTGAGCACTATTTCTTCGCGTGAAACGATTAATTCCATGTATTCACCCACCATCAATGTTGAAACAAAATTTTCAAATGTACTTTGATCAACACGCATACCATTACAAGCGAAAATTTCATCACCAACACTCAAACCAGCTTCTTCGGCCGCAGAGCCAGCGCGAATGGATTTAACAATTGTTTTCCCACTTTCTTGAGCAACAGAAGCACCGAAGGAAGCCATTGGTTTACCAGTATATGTAACATTTACTGCCACTTTACTGAATACTTCTTTAAAATTCGGGATTTCAGTTCCATTCACGTATTTAGCAAAAAACGCATCCATGTCTTCTCCCATAAATTTCTCCAAAGCCTCCTGAAATTCAATTTCAGTAAAACCTCTATTTTTCTTGATATAGAATTCATCGTATAAGTAACGCATAAAATGATCAAGGCATTTCTTCGAATCAAATTTATCAATGATCATGACATCTAATAACGCAGCCAACATGGCACCACGAGAATAATACGTCATGGTTGTGTTTCCACTATTTTCATTGGGACGATAGGCTTTAATCCACGCATCAAAACTTGCATGAGCCGCTGATTGCACGCGTGCGCCTGTAGATCCTTCAACATAATTGATTGTTCCTTGAAGTTTACGCAGGTAATCTTCCTTCGAATAATAACCAGCGCGAACCATTAACAATTCGTCGTAATAGGATGTGAAGCCTTCCATTACCCATAACAACGTTGTATAGTTTTCTTCATCGTAGTTAAAAGGGCCTAATTCTATTGGACGAATGCGTTTTACATTCCACAAATGAAAATACTCATGTGCAACCAAAGAGAGGAAATTATTGTATTCCGCAGGTGCATACGTCCAACGATTTACACTTAACACACATGCATTTGAATGCTCTAAACCACCTTGTCCATTGATGACATTATGAATAATGAACGTGTATTCTTTACAAGGATTTTGACCAAAAACATCTGTAGCAGCCATGACTATTTTCTCCATGTCTACTTTTAGTTCGTTCATATCGTAATTAGCCATTCCATATAAAGCTACTTGGTGATGTGTGCCACCTGCTTGAAAAAAGAACAACTCATGATTCCCAATTTCAATCGGTGAATCAACTAGCTCATCGTAATTGGCAAACTGAAAATGCTGTGCATTATCACCTTGAATACTTTCACTTGCTTTAGCTAAAGGAGTTGTGATACTTGAAAAAGATGAATACGGATATACATCCAATGTACCTTTGAGCTGTTGATAACCATCGACATAGCAGAATACGCTACTTCCAGAAACAAAACCGTGAGAAAGGTCTAAAAAACTTGTCCGTACAGATAATTCGAAGGCATACACTTCATACTTTACTTTGACAATTTTAGACTTTCCTTTGGCGATTTTCCATTCATTTTTGGCTGATTTAGTCACTTTTAGTGCCTTGTTGTTTTCATCAACAGCCTTTACTTGATTGACATTTCGAGCGAATTCACGTACTAGGTACGATCCAGGCGCCCAAACAGGCATTTTCACACTCAAATCAGTTGATTTAAAATCACGCAATTCCATTTCAACCTCAAAATAGTGGTTTTGCGGCTTTGTCATCCGCAATGAATAAGTAACAGTTTGGCTAAAGACCGAAGTGGGAATCAGGCAAACTAAAATGACTAACAATCTCATTTCAATTATTTTGCTTCAAATATACAGCCTTAATTTTAAGTAAGACTCATTCCTTGTTCCCTTTCTCATTAAATTTTAACACAGTATTCACAGTGATTTTAAGTCCAGACAATGTGGCATAACAACCTTTGTATAGAATTAAGAGAATAAATGAAACGATTGTTTTTTACAGTATTTGGTGGTTTTTGCGCAGTTATTGTGCTGATCGGAGTTTTTAATTTTTATCACTTTTCTGCAATCCATTCCTATCAAAAAGAGCTTGTAAATGCAGACAAACTGGGATTAAGACTGCAAAACCATAAAGAACAATTTCAATCACTTGGGCAGCACAGACAAGTATTTGATTCAGTGGCTATTCATTTGGATGAGTGGCAAGAAATTAATCAACAATTCTGGAAAGAAACAACTGCAATTGCTGTTAAAAACCAACAAAAATGGATGCAGAAAGGATTCTCAATTGCTACATCATATACTGGTAGAAGGCAATTAGTCGATCTTCAAAATGCTGAAAACGAATTATTAATTATTTCAGCTAAAATTGGGTACAAAGAAGAAGGGTACATTGGAAAGATGCGCATCAATGCCCATAACATCGAAAAAAAATATCCTAAATTCAATGAAAGGCTATTTAGTTTAAGGAGGCATGAAAAAGATTTTTTAATGCGGATTGACCCCATTTACGCAGAAAAATTTGAGCAAGAAATGTTAGACTGGAAAAAAAATCAAGGTTTACCAGATGAGATTATTGCTTATTCTGCTTATTTTGATTCCCTGAAAAATGCTTATCTACAATTTTTCCAATCGAATGAAGATGGCTACTTTTATAAGTGGGATAATCAGTTTGAAAAACTTCAAGCACATAATTACCGTCAACGATCTTTGTTGTTAACCGAAAGTTTTGAAGCTTCCTCTAAAGCGCAAAAAACCAATCTCATTCTCAATAGTATAGCCGTTTTTCTTGCCTTAAGTTGTGCGATTATTTTCACCCGCAAATTCACCAAACAAATTTCCAATTTACAGGTCACAATGGCTGAATACATTTCTACTAATTATCAGTTTAATCGAGATTCAGATTTACGAATCCCTCGGAATGATTTTGGGAAAATAACCATTCATTTTCTTCAATTAACACGTAAAATCAGAGCTGATATGCAGCTACTAGAAGACCGTGTTCAACGACGAACCAAATCACTGCAATTAAAGAACAACCTGCTTGAAATGCAACATCTTGAAATTATGGATAGTCTCCGCTATGCACAAGATTTACAGCAAAGTCTATTGGTTTCTCGCGCAAAAATGCTTCGTTCATTCAAAGAAGCTTGGGTGTATTATAAACCAAAAAATCATGTTGGAGGTGATTTCTATTGGATGAAAGAAGTGCGTGAAAACGATCGACAATTACTCTACTTTGCTCTCGCTGATTGCACTGGACATGGCGTTCCAGGAGCTTTGTTGAGTGTAATGGGAATGAATGCACTAGACGAATTAATAGAATCAGGAATTAGAGAACCTGCAACCTTGTTAAATGACTTGCGTTCACTTGTCAGTAGACGATTAAATACGCACGAAGACAAACGTTACGATGGAATGGACATTGCGTTGTTTGTTTGGAATCGTCACACAAATACGTTGGTCTTTTCCGGTGCGCAAATGCCATTATGGATTTTACGCAATGGTACTTTAATTGAGACTGTTGGTCAACGAATGGCAATCGGTTATACCTATTTCGAAGTTAATTCTTTTGAAAATCGTGAAATCACCTTAGCTTCTAATGATCGTCTGATCTTATTTTCTGATGGAATTATTGATCAATTTGGCGGACTAAAACAAAAGAAATTAGGCCGAAAAGCATTGCGAGAGTGGTTGACTTTTCATGCAAACGATACTTCACCCCTACTTTTTTCAAAATTGGTGCAACAATTCGAACATTGGAAAGGTAATACAGAGCAAACAGACGATTGTACGATGTTGATTTTAGAACCAACTGTTTCTATTTCAGTATCCTCATCCTCAATTTCTTATGAATCGATTAGTATTCATTTACCAGCTTGTTAGTAACCTCAGTTCGACTTTAAATTTTGTTCAGAACGCCTATAAATGTTCAGATTTGAGTGAAAGCGACGAAGTAATAACGGGTTCTTTCAAGGAGTTTTCACGAAAAAGATGAGCATTTAGAGGTGTCATAATAAAATGGCTATTCATTTTAAAAGCGAAATCCTTCGTTGGTTCCATTAGAAATAGCCAGCTATTCCTCATAAAACCGCCTTGTATTTCACTTTTAAAACTGAATTCTGAATCTAAATTTAAAGTCGAACTGAGGTTATTACGAAATAGTTTATTGTGAAAGAATAAATAAAGTGACTTCGCGAGCAGAGGAGATTCCCAATTTTTTCATCAGGCTTTTGCGATGTGTATGAACTGTATGTGGACTAATGCACAATTGATGACCAATTTGTTTATTGGTTTTTCCATCTGCAATGAGTTGTGCAACTTCCATCTCACGATCAGTGAGTAATTTAATTGCGGTGGATGGTGAGGAAGCAGTGAGTTTTGGCAAAAGAAGGGTAAGTATTTTCTGACAAAAGAACTGTTGATTGCCTTCAACTCGGTCTATTGCTTCTTCAATTTCTTCTGCTGTACAATCATAGGTGATATACCCGTCCACTTTCTCTGTATAGCATTGGTGCATGAATTCAGTGAAATCTAGCGTAGAGAGTAAAATGATCTTCAGACGCGGTAGTTTATTTTGAATAGATTGTATATTAGTTAAAGTGAAAATCTCAGCATCACTTTTATCCATAATAACCAATTCACTGCGCTCAAGAATGGATTTTGCGATCAATTGATCTGAATCTTGGTAATAATGTGTTACTACAGAGTGCCTCGAATTAATCAACAACTGTTGAAGTCCTGTGGGCACAAGTGTATTTCTACTCGAAATCAATAAACGCATATTACTTAGAATCTTTCTAAATAACAAAAGTCGAGAATATCTATTCCATCTTCAATACCTCAAAGCAGGTATAATAGATGTTTATCTCTTTATTGTATTAACCTTGATAACCTTAGTTCGATTATAAATTTTGTTCCTAACACAGCTGAGTGGATGGTTTAAATTTCACTAACCATACAAAAGCGAACGCTCAACTTGTTCTTATTTAGAATCATTCAAAATACCACATTTAAGGTATTGTCTTCCCTTTTCATTAGAGGTAGGTTTGCACAAAATAATTCAAATGAAAACTACATTCCTCCTCATTGCATTGATTCTTTCGATCGCAGCATGTAAAAAAGAAACCGAAGAAACAACAGCAACACCCGATCCCTATGCAACTCAAAAAACACAATTAAAAACAACCTATGCTGATCTGGCATTCGCAGTTTATGATGATGCTTTGTTGACAGCACAAGATTTAAATACAGCGTTACATAACTTTGTAGATAATCCAAGCCCCGCTACTCACACAGCAGCAAAACAAGCATGGTTGGATGCACGTGAAGTCTATGGTCAGACAGAGATTTTCCGCTTCGTTGATGGACCTGTTGATAATTCATCTGATGGACCAGAAGGATTAATCAATGCATGGCCAATGGATGAAGCATATGTAGATTATGTAGTTGGATCTCCAAATACTGGAATCATTAATGACCTTGCTAATTTTCCTACGATCACGCTTTCAACTATTATTTCTGCGAATGAATTTGGAAGTGAAGAAAACATTTCATCTGGCTATCATGCAATTGAATTTTTATTGTGGGGACAAGACTTAGATGCAAATGGTGCTGGTGCAAGATCTTATACCGATTACCTTGTTTCTGGCGGAACCAATTCCAATCATGCAAGAAGAGGTGAATACCTTAAAATTCTAGGGGATATCCTTGTTGCAGCATTGGAGCAAGTTCGGGATGCTTGGGATCCGACTGCACTTACAAATTACCGTCAAACGTTTCTGGCTATGAACAACACAACAGCATTGCGCAAAATGTTCAATTCTTTACGAGTACTAAGTGGAATTGAATTAGCTGGCGAACGGATTTTTGTTGCGTATGAAAATGCCAACCAGGAAGATGAACACTCTTGTTTCTCTGATAATACCCACCGCGATATTTACCTCAATGCCTTAGCAATAAGCAATCTATACAATGGAACTTATACCCGAGTAGACGGAACAGTGATCACAGGTTATTCACTTGC
>JAYSRF010000186.1:0-8816 GCA_043721195.1 Fluviicola sp.
GAAATTGACCGGTTAACAATACGTTGTTTTGTTGATCGACTGTGACTCCATAAGCATTTTCTGCCATTGAACCGCCTTCCTTTCGTGCCCATTCAACCATTCCCAATGGATCCATTTTGATGAGGAAAATGTCTTTTGAATTTGCGCTGGAGGTTAGAGTTGTTGCGCCAAAGGTAATTTGACCAAAAAATTGTCCAGTAACAATGATGTCTTGATTGTTGTCAATCGCTAAGTCGTAACCTCGATCAGAAAAGTTACCACCAAATTGCCTGATCCAAATTAATTGTCCACCAGAATTGTATTTAGCGACATAAATATCCCCATTTCCAGCAGCCGATGTTTGTGAAATAGTGGTGCTAAAATCTGTTTCACCGGTAATGTATCCAGTAACATAATTATTACCGCTAGCATCAATTTCAATATCAAACGCTTCATTAGCATATTCGCTTCTGGTGTTTGCGCCCCAATGTTGTGCTGTAGTATAGACAGATGAAATAGAGAGTAGGAGGAAGATCAAGTATTTCATAAAGTAGTTTTCCTATTGATGTCGAAATGAATGAACGGTTGGAAATAAAAAATGGTTGGCACAAAAAAAAGCGACTCAATAGAATTGAATCGCTTTCGCATATTTTGAGAAAAAATTCTTACAAATCGTCAGGTAAATCAACTGGTTTGTACGATTTTTGCTTCGGTTTTAATTTATCAATGAAGACGATTCTGAATTTTTCGCCATCAGCAGAAAAAATCATTTCAGTAATTCCATTGGTGATTGTTGGAGCAGTCTTTTTTGCATTGAAGTACTTTTTATCGTACAATTCGTAGGTGTTATCATCGTATTGTAAGAAGATAGATACAATCGTTCCGTTTTCAACCCTTACTTTTCCAGAAACACATTCTGTTCCGTCAGGGGTGAAGAAACTAATGATTACGTTCCGATGCATTTCATCTGCAATCGTGTAGGATCCTCGTTTAGAGAATGCGTCTTCAAGTTTTTTGAAACAATCATCTTGAGCAAAAGAACTTAGACTCCATATAAGCGTAATTACCGCTAGTAGACTTTTTTTCATAGTTGTCGCTGTGTTTAGGAGTCGCCCCCAGTTTCCAAATATAACAAGTTTAAGTAAATTGATGACTGTCGATATAATTATTTATTTTTGACCGAATTCACCAATGTATTTGGCATGAAACAAATAGCAGACCAATTTGCACAAGCGTTAGAGTCTTTGCAAAAATTTAACAATGTCGCCAATTTTGAATTGATCGAAAAGGCTGGTAATCTGATGGTTACTTGTCTTACCAATAACGGTAAGATAATCTCCTGCGGTAATGGTGGATCCATGTGTGATGCCATGCATTTTGCGGAGGAATTGACTGGCCGTTACCGCAATGATCGACCTGGAATTGCAGCATTAAGTATTTCCGATCCTTCTCATCTGTCGTGTGTTGCGAATGATTATGGCTATGATTTTGTTTTTTCACGTTTTATTGAATCAATTGGTCAACCCGGTGATGTTTTACTTGGAATTTCAACTTCTGGTAACTCAAAAAACGTGATTAATGCCATTGAAGCCGCGCGTAAAAAGGGAATGAAAGTTGTTGCCTTAACTGGAAAAGACGGTGGAAAAATAGCTGGTTTATGCGATGTTGAAATTCGAGCACCTTATAGTGAGTACGCAGATCGCGCTCAAGAAATTCACATCAAAGTCATTCATTCATTGATCGGACATATAGAATCATCATTAAAACAATAAATTAAAACAGAACACCAATTATGAGCACGATAGCGCATTTATTTGAATCAGGAGAACAGTCACGTCAAAAAGGACACTTTTTAAACCTTGTGATGTTGGCTCGTGTCGATGGAATTATTTCTCCCCAAGAAAATCAATTGTTACAACGCGTCGCACGTCGTTTATCATTGACAGATGAACAAGTGAAGGAAATCATCGACAACCCAGAAGATTACCCGATGATTCCACCAGTTTCGCGTGAGGAACGTTATGAACGATTCATTCAAATGATTCAAATCTTAGTTGCAGATGGTCAATCTGACAAAGAAGAAGAGGGAATGGTACGTAAATTTGGAATTGCTTTAGGCTTCACTCCTGAGCGCATTGCAGATAAATTTCCTATTATTTTAGAGCATTTACGTAAAGGAATGACACGCGAAAGTGTATTGGAAGCTGTGATGAATTAATCAACGGATGATAATTTTGGAAGAGTGGTGACTATAAAGTTACTGCTCTTTTTTTGTTTGAATAAATCCAAGAAGAGCAAAATTTTCCTTTTCAGATTTTGTTGAACACATCATTTGAAACCTGTCACTTTCAGCTCTCCATTTTTTCCAGAAAAAGAATCAAAGGAATCAATACCAATAGCCACATACTGGATATTATCTTTGGGAGATTTGAAAATAGGCAAGTACAAGTAACATTCATATTTCATGAGAATTCCATCTTTTGCGTTGGGAACAGCCATTCGGAAACGTTTCTCTTCGAACACTTTACCTTCCTTATGAAAACGTTTGAGGGTGAGTGTTGCTGTCTTAACTCCGTTTTTTGGAATCACACTAAACTGTACTTTTAGCCAACGTTCATTCGTAATGGGATAAGTTGAAACACCAAATTCAGCACCCATTTTCGCTGTAATGGTATCCAATTTAGTTATGACACTTTTCGTGATTTTATATCCACTTTCATCGCCTAAAAATTCATCGGTATCCAATAAACTATAATCCAAAGGTGTAGGATTTGCATCGAGGTAAATAGCGGCATAATACTTCGCATTCATGTGATCGTAATGGAGTATGAGTGCGTTGTATTGCCATAGTTGAAAGAGGTTTACACCAATCAAATAAGTACTTAGCCCAATAACAATCCAGCGTTTCCGATGATGATAGATTTTCTCAATAATTGCTGCAAGAGCAAGTGCAAAAACGGGATAACTTTGAACCAAAGCACGTGTGGAATAACTCGCTCCATACCGCCAATCGGACCATGAAATAATGATCCAGATATTCAGAAGACAAAATGTTAATACGGCTCGTCGATAGGGTTTTCCCTTCATGAAAAACAATCCAAGAACCATGAAAATGGCAATTGGGGTATAGATAAACCACCCTTTTTCGAAGCCGATCAACACCCGCCACCAAGGATTCAAGAAAAACCATTTGCTTCCTACATCGTAAATCCAAGACCCTGTTGCATGTTTCCAATAGGCTAATTGTGGAAAAATCCCAATTATTCCGCCCAAAATTGCCCATACAACATGTGTTTTGTGCGTTCTTACCAATGCCCACTTTGATTTCAATTTGCCTGAGTTTTCCAAACTCCAAAGAATGGGAATAAAGATGATGATCAATTCTGTTGGTCTTGAGATCGTTGCTAAACCAGCTATCAAACCAATGAATAGCGCAATTCGCGGTTTTGGAGATTCATGCCAGCGGATCGTAAGCCAAAGCATTGCTGCGTAAAGTGGGAAAATATAGGCGTGACTCATTGCGCCATCCACACTCACATATTGCAATACATTACTGGCTAAGCATAAAACCAATAAAGTAAGCATTGTAATTGTTTCTGAATAAAACCGAAGCAATACTTTCCGTAAAATCAAACAACCTATGAAAAACCAAAACAATGCTCCAAACAAAATGGCGTATTGATAAGGCCATGAAAATCCATCTTGAGGAGCGTCTGAAAAATAAGCAACCGTATGTCCAATATAGAAAAAGGGCAATTCCATAATGGCAACACCTCCCAAGTATTTAAACGCATAACCACCTTTTTCTAATGGAGTCGCTTGGTACAATTGACCACCAGAGACATTATAGGTGCTGTCAATCGCCGGAAACCACTTTAATTCAGTGACATCATCGTAAATAATATAACCGGGAAGGTACATGTAGTAACCGAGCGCATCCCAAGTAGTGGCATTGTATCCGTTTTTAGCATCATTGGTAAAATAATTAAAGCGAATCACCACACTGACTAACAGAATGAAGCAACAAGCAAGAAAAGATCGCGAACGAATTGTTGATTGCATGAAACGAAGATACGAATTGGATATTAATGAATTGAAAATGTAAAATGTAAAATGCAAAAACAATAATTTTCAATTTTCAATTTTACATTTTCAATTACAAAGTTCCTCCATCCAACAAATCCTCAGAGATGAACTTTCCATATTTCGCATGTTTTTGAGTAGAGATGACTGTTTTTAAATTGTAGATCAAAACACCTAAAACTGCACCGCGAATAATTAAGAAAATGATACCGATACCAGAACTCGTAGATAGTAAATTCAGTAAGAAAAGCAGACAGAATAAAACAAATCCCAAATAATAAGCCCAGACTTTTCCTCTTCCAACAAAAATAGCTGCTACAATGTATAAAACTAAGATTGTTCCATTGATAGCCGTCATAATTAATTGTGCTGTATTGTACCCCGTCAAACTCCCAATCTCGATTGCGCCAACGATAAAACTAAGCACACTGATAATCCAAAAAAACGGCGATGTCTTTTTCAATTCTTTCGATGGATGTGAACCATTAACGGGACTATGATATCCATCTATGATCAAATCCAACATGATTGGTTTTTCAGATAATTTTGCTTGTATGACTCCAATTTCAGTATTATTCAAGCGAATGCCAGCCTTTAATTTTGCTGCTCCTTGAACAGAACCAAGTAATCGATCTTTGTAGAAAAATTCCACGAATTTATAGCCTCTTTCCCATTGAACCAATACAAAATCGCCAGGTTGTTGTGTGATAGGGTATTTTTTCTCGTAATCCATGTTGGTTGGTGGTTGATGGTTGTTTGGATAAAAAGATAAACGTTCCCAAGTTGAGAACGTTTATCTAAAATGAATGTATGACTATCCTAAAAATGGATATTTATAATCTGTTGGTGGAACAAATGTTTCTTTAATTGTTCGTGCCGAAACCCAACGCAATAAATTCATGGATGCACCAGCTTTGTCATTTGTACCAGACCCACGCGCTCCTCCAAAAGGTTGTTGACCTACAACAGCTCCGGTTGGTTTATCGTTGATGTAAAAATTACCAGCGGCATTTTCCAATGCTTTTGTTGCTGTTTGAATGGCATATCGATCATTCGAAATGATTGAACCTGTCAACGCATAATCAGACGTTTCATCTAATAATTTCAATGTGTTTTCAAAGTCGTTTTCTGGGTAAACGTATAATGTCAACACAGGACCAAAAATCTCTTCGCAAATGGTTCTGAATTTTGGATTTGTTGTAACGATGACAGTAGGTTCAATATAATATCCAACCGATTTATCGTAGTTACCACCGACAATTATTTCAGCATCAGCTTGCGTTTTCACAAAATCAATATAGCCAGCAATTTTATCAAAAGCGCGCACATCGATTACCGCATTCACAAAGTTGGTTGTATCTGCAGGTGATCCCATTTTAAAGGATTTCACTTGATCTACTAAAATCTGTTTCACCTCTGGCCAAATATTCGAAGGGATGTAGCCGCGAGAAGCAGCTGAACATTTTTGTCCTTGGAATTCAAATGCACCACGAGAAAGTGCCGTTGCAACTTCTGCAGCATTGGCAGATTTGTGAACCATAACAAAATCTTTACCACCAGTTTCACCTACTATTCGAGGGTATGTTCTGTAGTTTTCAATGTTATTACCGATGGTTTTCCATAAATTACGGAAAACAGCCGTTGAACCAGTGAAATGTAGACCAGCAAATGCTTTGTGTTTAAAGACAACATCACCAGCAACTGGACCATCAACAGCAACCATATTGATCACGCCATCAGGAACACCAGCAGCTTTGAATAAATCCATAATGACTTGAGCAGAATACATTTGTGATTCAGCAGGTTTCCAAACAACAACATTTCCCATCATTGCAGGAGCTGCACACAAATTAGCTGCGATTGAAGTAAAATTAAATGGCGTAACCGCAAATACAAATCCTTCTAATGGGCGATATTCCAACCGATTCCACATACCAGGAAGAGATTCTGGTTGCTCGCGGTAAATTTGAGTCATGTATTGAACATTGAATCGGAAAAAATCAATCAATTCACATGCGGCATCAATTTCTGCTTGCATCACATTTTTAGATTGCGCCAACATCGTTGAAGCATTCATGCGATCACGAAAGGGACCAGCCAATAAATCTGCCGCTCTTAAAAAGATGGCTGCACGCTGTTCCCAAGGCAAATTCGCCCATTGATCACGGGCTGCTAAAGCACTGTCAATTGCCAATTGCACATGAGATGCATCTCCATAATTGAAATGTCCAATTACTTTTTGATGTTCATGAGGAGGAGACATTGGTCTTTTATCGTTGGTGCTTATTTCTTTTCCACCGATATAAAGAGGCACTTCAATGGGCGCTTGATTGTACATCCTGTTGTATTCAGCGATCAGATCATCGCGTTCCTTCGTACCTGGTGCATACGGCTTAACGGGCTCGTTTTTAGGAACAGGCACTTGAAAAATGGCGTTTGACATAGTTTGTTTATTTTGTGCAAAAGTAATCATTGTTTTGGCAGAATTGTACACTCTATTTTCGCTACTATTTGGAAAATGATCTGTGTCTAATGGTAATAACTGTATACACTGTCTATTTCATTGTCCGTTTTTTTTTGTAAACTTGTTAAAGACAAAACCCATTCTGTGAAGAAAGCACTATTATTTTTATTTCTCCTTTTTTACTGCAACAGTTTTACGCAAAACATTGATCAACTTTGGATCAATTTTAGAGAAGGATCATCATCAACAAGAGTGAAATCTTGTGAAGAACTCACAGCTTATTATAAAAGCGAATCGATTGATACGTTGAAAGTTTTAGGGGAAGATTTATTTTTATATGGGATTGATCACCATTATTATCCTGCAATAGAGCAAGGTAAATTAACCTTGTCACTCTATTTTATAATCTCTGGCAGAACTTCCGACGGCATTACTATGGCAAAGGCACTTTTAGCGAATATGAAAGAGCGGGGTGATGATCGTATGTTGGCTTCCGCTTATCTGAAAATCAGTTTAGGGTACCTTGCTCAAAAAGACGAGAAGTCTGCTTTTTATTGGGCAAATAAAGCGCAATTATTGAGTGCTAAAAACCCCGATCCAATTGTTCGAGCAGAGCCATTAATTGCACTTGCAGATGCGTATTCTTTAAAAAATCAACCAGAAAAATCAATCGAAACATATAAAAAATTCATCGCGATAGTAAAGCCATTTAACAAATACCGTTCGCTTAGTAACGCTTATTTGAAGTTAGGGGAAATTTATAGAGTTAGAGGAGAATCTAAACTTTCAAAACACTATTACTTGTATTCAATGGATTATGCGAAAAAGACGAAGCTCACTACTCCAATTGCTAATTCATTGAACAACTTAGCCATTCTCTCTTTCGAAGATGGAGATACCATGAAAGCACGTGATTACTTTGAACAAGCATTAGAATTACGCTTAAAAACAAAAAATCACAAATCAATTTCAGAGAGTTATTACAATTTAGGGGACTATTATTTTTATACCTCCAACAATGAAAAAGCGATTGTTTGGTATAAACGCTCACTTGATATTGCACGAGCCAATAACTTAAAAAATGAATACGGTGATGCACTAGATGCTTTGTCTCGGGTAGCTAAAAGTACAGGCGATTTCAAAGGGTCTTTATTGTATTTGGAAGAATTGATTGAATTAAACAAAGAAATTGCGATTCGAAATAGCGCCGATGACGAGGAAATTGCAGCTTTGCAACAAACAATGATTCGCTTAGAGAATGAAAACGAAGAGAAGGAAAAAAATGGTGAATTGAATCAAAGTAAATTTTTGGATCAATTTAGATGGGAATGGATCGTAATAACAAGTTTAATTGCCTTAATTATTTTCAGTTTGTACCGTAAAAGATCAGCTTCTACAAAATCAAGTTAATTAAATCTTCCTGGGAAAATTAATTGAAATGTTGGAATGTTGACACGGAAAATTTCGTTGGTGTTTAAATTAAGAAAGGTATAAAATCCATGCATTGAACCTATTTCAGAATTCAATTCACAACCACTCGTATAACTATAAGATTCGCCAGGTTCCAATTCAGGTTGTTGACCAATAACTCCTTCACCACTCACATGAATAGGCGGATTAAGTGAATCAAAAATAAACCAATCACGGTGCAATAACTTAACTGAATAGCTATTACGATTCTCTATTTCAATTCGGTAATTGAAAAAATAAGAATGATCGGTTGATTGCGATACGTCAGCTCTAAACTGTGTGCTAACGCTCACTTCTACGCCTTCTGTAATGGAAATACTCTTGTCCATACGATGATTGTTGTTACTGCAATATACAAATCTTGTAGTATGTAAAACAAGCATTTCATAAAATTATTTCCACAGTTTAAAGAAATTAACAAATATTCAAAATGAATCGAACTGTTTCGACATAAAATAGTGTGCGTAATTGGAGCATTCAGAAAAAAAACTGAAATCTTTTGTATCTTGCACATTCTAAATGAATCTCATGAAAATTTACCTGCTTTTACTCATAACAAGCTCTTGGTTTTTTAGTTTTGGTCAACAACAATCCAAACAAAATGAAACAAATTGGATTGAATTACTCACTATTTCAAAGCAATTTTCTACAACGCATCAGGTTTCTGATGTAGCTATCCAAAAGTTTCCAATTTATGCGATTCAGGGACAGTATTATGTTTCTCTATTTGGTAAATCACAACCTACTGTTTCTTGGGAATTATTCAAACAATCGTGGCAATTGCTCCTGTTTGACTTCCTACCAGAACGCCCGATTGTTT
>JAYSRF010000187.1:0-3382 GCA_043721195.1 Fluviicola sp.
ACAATCTGACATATTCCAAATTACATTATCCAAAACAGTCACCATATTCGCATTTACAGTAGCAGTTGTTGTTCCGTCAGACAAACGAAGCGCCACATCCCAGCTTTCTTCAGTATGTAAACTCACACATAAAATTTCAGCTCCAGGACCATCAGAATAACCCAATCCATTCGCCCAAGTTCCAGAAAACAAAGATCCATACGCAATTTCATACGTACCGTTGCCAGTCAAATCATTGTCTCCAAGTACATTTAAGGTAGCTGCACTGCAAGGACCTGATAAAGAAGATAGATAAGTAATTCCTGTATAGGTACCAACAACTTGTGCTGAGATGGATTGAACCATTAAGAACGAAAAGGCGAGTATGAAGTAGATTCTGTTCATGTAGTTTATTGTTTAACCATACTGATAACGCAAAAATATACAATAGGATGCCTTTAATCAGGAAAAAATAAGTTGTTATTTGATCAAACTATTGTTAATAAGGATAGATCACATTTTATTCATCAAAATCACGATCTTTGTCGAACAAAAAATACCGATTAAATTGGAGAACATTTCTGTAGAACGTTCCTTTCGTTATGCGATGACCGAAGCAACTCAACACACGAAGACATTGGTGTACTTGTTGCATGGTTATGGTCAGTTGGCGACTTATTTTATTCGCAAAACGGAAGGAATCTCTCGTGAAACAACCACATTTGTTGCTCCTGAAGGAATGCACCGTTTTTACCTTCAAGGAACTGCTGGTCGCGTTGGTGCTTCCTGGATGACCAAAGAAGCCCGTGAAATCGACATTCATGAAAACACTTTAGCATTGGATCAGTTGCATGAAAAGCTTTTGAAACGACTTCAACCTGAACGAATTATTGTCATCGGATTTTCGCAAGGTGGAGCAACCGCAGCACGGTGGATTATCAATGGAAAAATTGAAGTCGACACTTTTGTCTCTTGGGCAAGTGTTTTTCCGCCAGACCTTACTTTTCCTGATGATCAATTGTCAATGAAAACAAAAAAGCGGTATTTTGTAGTCGGAAATGCTGATCCTTATTTTGATGAAGCAACTGTTGAAATGGCAACCATTGCTTATGAACAATTGGGATTTGAGGTGCTCCGTTTTGAAGGAAATCATGATTTAGACAAACAGTTGATAGAACAATTAATAGCAAATAAATGAAATACGTAGTACTGATTGGATGGATGATGTGTGCATTTACATTCACATTTGCACAAGAAGAAGAACAAGAATTTGAAGAAGAGGAAGATGTGGAAGTAATCCATAGTTCAGACAAAGAAATTGGTGTTGATTTGAACTTCAGTGCTTCTAATTTTGGTGGTACTGGAGGTCTTGGCTTAAAACTAGGATTTGTGAAACAAGAACGGTTTATTTTTGGACCCAGTATTCGTTACCAACATTCTTGGAGTAAAGGAGTTGGAGTGAATGGCGCATCTACTGGAATCAATACTTCCTTTTCTGTTTATGGTGGTGGCGGATTTGTTCATGCCCGATTGGCGAATTATTTCTTTGTTGGGGCTGAAGTTGAACTCTTATCAACACCTTTTCAAAATGGCTACATTGGGGTGAAACGTGTGTGGGCGCCTGTTGCCTTAGTTGGAGGTGGATTTTCACGTGCGTTTTCAGAGAACTTTCGCTTAAATGCGGGTATTATGTTCGACGTGATTAATAATGTAAACAGTCCGTTCCGTCAAGGTTATTTTATGAAACGCAGCAATGGAACGTATATTCCGGTGATGTATCGCATTGCATTTTTCTTTCCGTTTTGATTAAGTGACAACTTAATAATTCAAGTACACAGTCTATGAAACACCTTCTTATTACCTTAATCCTATCAACTTTCTTTTGTCAATTTTCTTTTGCAAGTAAATCCTATTCATTAACGGTGGTCGTTTACAGTTTATGGACTACCAAACCCATCAACGGTGCTAAAATCTCCTATAAGCAACATAAAGAGATCATAAATGCTGGATTTACAGATTCAACTGGAACAATTATTTTAACAGGAATCAAAGAAACAGATATTGATGTTCTTTTTAGTGATCCAAGTGGAGTTCATCTAAATACAACACATTTTTATTTTACTGATAAGTACATAAATGATACCCTATATGTGAGTTTACATCTAACAAAAAACAATGAGCGGGTTTACTTTGCTAAACGCGAACAACAATACATTGGAAACAAATCCTTGGTGATCGATCAAGATTCACTGGTTAAATTACCACAATCAGTGCAAGATTCATTGGGGTTTATTCCAGCTAAATCACTTATAAGTAAAAAAGAATACCTGAATTTTTTGTTTTTTAACATAAACTATCCACAGAATTGTGTAGAAAACGACATTCAAGGAAAAGTGTTTGTTTCCTTTGTAGTTCAACCGAATGGGACAATCACTACAGTAGAAATAGCAAAAAGTGTGCACCCAGAATTAGACAAAGAAGCTCAGCGAATTGTTAATTATTATCCAAATTGGAGTCCAGCAACAATGAATAGTGTGCCTGTACCAGTTAAGGTGGTATCACCAATTTCTTTTAAACTTAACTGAATCAACAGCATGAAATTGAAGCAACCAATATAACTGCTTTCTGTTCTTTGTCTCATGAGTCAACCGTATTTTGCACAACAAGACAAACAGCAGATCATGGCGAATTTTGACTTCGTTACGTATTATCCCGATTCAACGATCAAGGAAGCCTACACCATGGTGGATTTAAAAGTTGAAGGCACGATGATTGAGTTTGATTCTTTGGGAAAACCTGCTGCAATTGGTCAATATAAGGCACGGAAAAAAGTAGGCGCATGGATCTGTCCAGATGGCTCAACGCATTATTATAAAGAGGGTAAAGATGTTGCAACGACCTATCCTGGTTGCGGAACTGGAATGTACTTAGCTTGCGTAGAATTCAGGAAATTGTATACCAGTTTAATCGAATGAATCGGCTAAATTTCAACCTACTTTTGTCTATTTCGAACCATTTTTACTCAATTCTATTACATGTTCCATAAAACCCTTCTCAATTTAGTCATTCTTTGTGTAACCACTAGTTGTTGGTCGCAAGAAGAAACCACTTACAAGGGTTGGGAATTTGGTGCTCATTTTTCACCTGAATATGGTTACCGAACGCTGAGTGGTGATACATCCGTTATGATTGTTAATTACACGATTAATCAACGAAATGATTGGGAACGTCCTATCTTCTTGTATACCGCCAAACTTTCGGCAAGTTATCGCATTGGGAAACGGTTTGCTTTTCAATCTGGACTTCAATATACGGTGCGTGGCGAACGATCCATTGATTTAGGTTTAGGTCCCGACTATGATTATTCAGTGAGCGGTTTTCCCATTGAAGTTTTTATCTATCG
>JAYSRF010000188.1:0-26800 GCA_043721195.1 Fluviicola sp.
TTTCCTACTCTTTCTTAACTTTATTTTGTCAATAAATTCATCCACCAACACTAACTCCCTGAAAAACCGTTTATTATTATGTGAACTTTTTTTTAATTGGATTTAACTTCGCGTTAATAAACACTTCAATAGTTCTAATTTACTTAAGTCTGGTGCTGTTGTATGATCAATTCCATGTAGAATTGGATGGGTGACTAGATCATCTCCTTTTGATCCAATCATTAATTTCGTTTTACCTAATTCTAATAATTCTACGGCATAAGCTCCCATACGGGTGGCAAGGATACGATCGAATGCAGATGGAGAGCCGCCTCTTTGGATATGCCCTAATATAGAACACCGAAGATCGTAACCATCCATGAAAGGTTCAACCTTGGACATAATATCTTTGGCACCACCACCATCATCACCTTCTGCTACTATAATAATTGAACTTCTTCTACCTTGGTTTTGATATTTAATTTGATGTACCAATTCAGAGATGTCCGTTATTTCCTCTGGAATTAAAACAGCTTCTGCCCCGGATGCCAAGGCGGAATTCAATGCAATAAAACCAGCGTTTCTTCCCATTACCTCAATAAAAAAAACACGGTGATGGCTACTTGCTGTATCTCGAATCTTATCAATTGCTTCAACAACAGTATTTAATGCTGTATCATATCCAATTGTATGATCTGTTCCAGAAATATCATTATCAATTGTACCTGGTATTCCAATGATAGCGATTTCTAATTCTTCACTTAGAATGGTCGCACCTTTAAATGTGCCATCGCCGCCAATAAGCACCAATCCATCAATTTTATATTCTTTCAGATAACCAATTGCTTCAACCCTTCCTTCTTTGGTCATAAAATCTTTGCTTCGAGCTGTTCCTAAAATAGTACCACCTCGTTGAATGATATTATCAACATCACTGTATCCTAATTCTATTATTCGACCTTCAATCATCCCTTGGTATCCATCCATTATTCCAAATGGGATTATGCCCTTCGAAAGACACATCTTCACAACTGCACGTACACATGCATTCATTCCTGGAGCATCTCCACCAGAAGTTAAAACGGCGATTCTTTTCATTTTTTATTATATAGAGTGCCAATTTATGGAATTCACAAAGAAGTTGCATCTTTACACTGTTATGTTTTTCGGAATTAATCGTAAGAAATATCAAAAACTATCCGATAAGGAGCTAATTGATCTATATGTAACGGATCGATGTAACTACACGCTTCCTATATTATATGAACGTTATGGACATTTAGTTATGGGAAGTTGCATGAAATACTTGAAACAGATTGAAAATGCTGAGGACATTACCATGCGAATCTTTGGTGAATTGAATGCGAAGTTACTTAAGCACGATATTCAACATTTTAAATCTTGGTTGTTTCAGGTGACACGGAACGAATGCCTTCAGTTTTTGCGCAAACATAAACCTGGGGAAACAACAAGTATTCATGAACTATCCATTCCTGTTGAAGAAGAACAAGATGGATCTACCGAATTGGAATTGCAGTTGCAACAATTGGAGGAAGCTATTTTACAATTAAAAGATGAACAACGGATTTGTGTTGAACACTTCTATTTGAAGCAACAATCATACATTGAAATCAGTGAACAATTATCCCTACCTTTAAATACCGTTAAAAGTGCCATACAAAATGGGAAACGGAATTTGAAGATTTGGATGGAACGACAACCGAGTCATGAAATATAAACAATCATATCAATCTGGTCTCACACGTGAGCAAATTGATGCTTATTCTAAAGCGTCAAATCCAACTCGCCGTGAAATTGAAGGTTCTTTAACTGGATCTTTTGAGCAAGATACGCTCGATGGGTGGGAAGCTAGTGGATTACAAACTGGACAAATGAAACGTTTGGATAAGCGATTTCAATTTCAATCATCCACACCTTATATAGTAGGAGGTGCACTCATTACTGTATGTAGTATTATTTTTTTCTTCACTTTTAACACTATTGAAACTCCAAAGCAAGTAATAACCGAAAAAATTCAATTGAGCACTGAGCAAAGCGATGCTATTATGCCAGTAGCAATTGATACAATGCAGGAGTTGCCAAAATCGCGTCAAATTCAAATTACCGCATTAAAAACAACGCAACAAGGAATAAAATCACAACCTGAAAATACTCCAATGACTCAGGTAGATGAAATTCCTGCAATCGTTTTGGAACCGTTAAAACTTGAACTTGAATTTCCAACTCAAAAAATTTCGACCCAAAAGACAGCTAAGGAAATTTATTTACATGATCTCAAATTGATCGATTATAGCCAATACCGTTCAAAACCAGCTATCGAAACAGAACGAATTATACTGTCGGGCACTCCAGCGGATCTCGAAAACAAACTTCATTCAGAGACAGAAACTACGGTAACTACTGTTTCGATTCCTTATATGGATTACATTGATAAAACAATGAGTTATGTTGGGAAAGGCAAATGGAAACAGTCTCTACAACGGTTACAGCTGATCTTAGCGACTTACCCTGACGATGTAAATGGTCATTTTTATGCTGGATTATGTTCTTACAACCTTCAACAATATGAAGATGCGAAACAACATTTTGCAACCTGCTTGCAACTTACATTTAACAATTTCAACGAAGAAGCAACTTGGTACCTCGCACAATCACTTGTAGCAAATGGTGAAAAAAACAATGCAAAACAATTGCTTACAACTATTCGTGATCAAAAAGGATATTATGCTAAACAGGCGGAACAATTGTTAAAAGGTCTGAAATAAATCTTAAAATTGATCAGTTCGTAGATCCAACGCACGATTATTCATCGATTTTATCCAACTTTGTGGCATAAATCAAGTAAATGAACACCATTCGACTTATTATCCACCTGAGTCTATTTCTTTTTATTGCTCCAACGTACATCTTTGCTACTAAAGTAAATCCTGAAACAGAACTCAAACAACAAGAAAAGGATTTTGCCCTATTCAGGAAAGCACTGTATACGATAGAATCCAAGTTGGATCGTCGTATTTCTATTGATTCCATTGAAAAAGTACTTGATTTCACAGAAAATGCGTTCAGAACGACTGTGTTAACTGCATTGGACGAATTTCGCTTGTATGCAAGATGTATTAATCTCATTCAATCTGGACATACACAAGCAGTTCCTACAAAAGCCGTATTAAAAGAATATGTTTTGAAAGCAAAATCATTGCCTTTTGATATGGTAATGGTCAACAAACACCTCTATGTTTCAGGTTATGAACCGCCGAAAGGAAAATCGAAAAATGTCCCCAAATCGAAGAAAAAGTTAACTGATATACCCGTCGGAGCAGAAATCATTGCGATTGATGGACTGAGCATTGCAGAATGGATGACCAAAATTGGGCAATTCATTGGCTCAGATGAAGACGAACCTGTTTTTGAATATTTTGTGGCTGGACAAGCATTCGATTTCTACCGATTCTTAGCAACTGAAGAACACCCTGAACAATTATCGGTGGATTACTTGGTGAAACGAGATACGCTTGCCCAAACCATTCAATTGACTTATCCGCCCTTGAAACTTTTACAAGCTCGATTCAAGGCTGCTGAAATTCAACAAGAAAAAGATCAAAAATCGTTGGGAACAATGAAGTTTATAGGAAGTGATGTTGCCTATTTTCGTTTTCCGTCTTTTGCTTCAGCTTTCGGGAAAGGCTATACTGAAAACTTAATTAAACAGTTCAAAAAGATCAAGAAAAAGAAAAAAATTGAAACCGTTGTGATTGATCTACGTGGAAATGGCGGTGGAAACGTACAAAGTGAATTGCTCAGTTATTTTATGGAACCTGCTCAGATTGTTGGGAATTATCAAATTGAAAAACGGTTGACTAGACGCCAAAGTAAACACATCAAGAAGAATGATTTATTCTACAGAAATTACCGTAAAAACATCCGTCAGTTCAAAAAAATGGAGAAAAAATTTCCCGATTTTAAAGGTCAACTGATCACTTATCCAGTTGATACGAGCCTTATTTTCCATGGAAACATCATTGTATTGACAGACGAAGCAACGTTTTCAGCAGCCTCATTGTTGGCTTCACAACTCAAAACGTTCCGTGAAGCACAAATAATGGGTTCAAGAGCTGGTGGGAGTTATTATGCGTGTAATGCAGGGACACTGACATTTGAATTACCTCATTCTGGAATTCGATTTATATTAAACCCAAATAGTTGTACTTCAACATTGGATACTACCGCAATCGATCCGAACATGAAAGATGTAGACGTGGAAATCGTTCCAGAATACGATCCAAAGAAAAATATTTACAAAAAAAATTGGGAGGCAGTTGTAAAAACAGCGATTAAAAATGCACCGAAATAACCGTTCTACTCTCCGAAATTAATCGTTATTTTGGGCAATTATTGATCAACAATGCTTCAAGAAAACGAAACACGTGACAAATTCTTTTTTTATACCACATTACTGGTTATTGTAACATTATCCTATTCCCTCTATGCTTCATCCAATTACCCGTTATTAAATTCCGATGATGGCATGGCAATTCTCATGTCTCATTATTTTGAATTACCAAAAGATATGTATTGTTGGGGGCAAGATCGTTTGGGATCGCTCATTCCACTAATCAGCCAGTTTTTTATCAAAACATGCGGTGCTTCTGCTATGACAGCGGTTTCACTTTCCAATTACCTCATACTAATCCTAGGATATATTGGTTTTTCAAGTTTATTCAAATCACGTTACAGCAAAATCGTATTTGCTCTTATTTGGTTTTTGCCATTTCAGCGTTTTATTGATACCACGCGTTACACCATTGGAGTAGAATACAGTCTGATTGCTTTCGCTATTTTCTTGATTTTGAAATTGAAATTCGAAAATAAGTCCTTTTTTTATTGGCGAAATCATGTAATCCTTTTGCTTATCAACCTGGTTTTGGGTGCAGCTATTTGGGCTTCTGACTTAAGCATTGTGAGCATCACCATTCTGTTGTTGGTTCTTTATGTAAACCACAGAATCACTAAAAAAACATGGATCATTCGAAAAGAAGTGCTGCTTTATCTAGTCTGTGGCATCATTGGCTGGACCTATTTTATTTTACTAGCCAAAAGTTACGCGGTAGCAAAAACAGAAAATTTTGCCTCTTTAAACAGTATCAGCCAGTTTTTTGATGGTCTTGGCATACTATTCCGCTCTACATTCGAAGTCATGATGTACAGTGAGCATGACTTTTTTACAACATTGTACACTTGGCTAGTTCCAGTTTTCGTCATCGTTATTGTGGTGTTAATCATACGAAAAAAAGTAAGCATCCCACAAGATCAGCGCAAATGGGTGACATTTTTACTACTCGATTTTTGCTTAATTATTGGTGTGATTCTGCTCTCAAGATGGGCTTTAATCAATGAAATGCACCGTCGTTACTTTGTCGCTTCTTACATTACAATGAGTGTATTAATCGTGATTCTTATTGAAAACGTCGTTCTGACTCAACAGTACAAACGTCTATTGAAAACAGGATTCTTTATCGTTGTGTTTATGGGTGCCATAAGTCCAATTTACAATATGCAATTTATCAATGGCAAGTCCTTACGCTCTATGAAAAGTGTTTCCAAAGAATTCACACAACTAGGAGACATTGGACTATTAGGCGCTTACTGGAATATCTATCGCATTTCATGTGCTTATCCGGAAACCATTGTAGGAACTCCTGATGATATGAGCGATGTGAAAAACTGGGAATTGGTTCCACATTTTTTTTCTCGACCTAAATTGTACGTCATTCGTGATGGATGGATGACTTCTTTTCCAGATACGATGATTCAATTCAAAATTCCACTGAAACGTGTTGGAAAAGAACGGATCATTGGTGGACATCACATTCAACAATACAAACGCCTTTCATTATCGAAGGTCTACCCCATTTCAGAAATGCGCGTGTCGAATGAAAAAATGATCCAATCAACCGAAAGCGGAACCGTATTAAAGGTGAATGTAATCCCAGAAAACACGGACAAATTTGTTTTATCTGGACCCAATTGCACCTTAGTTGCTGGTGATTATCGGGTACGTTATCGTGTGAAAGGTATAGCTCCTGCAAATGATACCCTTGTTGGACAATTCATTGTTTCGGCTGAATATGGTCAAGAGGTGATTAAGATCCGTGATCTCCATTCCGTTGAGCTTTCGCAAGACGAATTCCGTGATTTTGAACTTCCCTTTCACCTCAAGGAATTTACCTTTAATGTTGAGTTTTTATTCAAGAATAGTGGCAATGCTGAATTGGTGATTGGAGAATTGGAGTTGATTGAGGAATGATAATTCGAGATAACTGAACATTACTCCTGTTTTTTCATAAAATCACCCAGTCTATAAATAACAGCTAAGCGCAGATATGAGTTGTAAAACAATGGATGTTCTGAGGGTGAGCCTTGCAATAGCATTGTACAGCTAAAACCTTTATTTACATCTGCTCTAACAATAAGACTCCCAGATTTTACAGGTAATTGAATCCCCACTCCGAAAGAAAAACCAAGCCCGAAATCTGGCTCGAATTTCACTTTTTTAGATTCTATCATTTCACCTCCAAGAGTAGCAGTATGTCTAATGCCAATTAAAGAGCTTGAATATAAGATATTAAGGAAAACTCCAGGTTCAATGAAGAACGTTTTTGTTTTTCCAACATGAAAACGCACAGAAAAAGGGATTCGAAATTGATTGTAGCGAAAACGCGCCTCAGCATAATACTGACCAACATCTGTTCGAATACTATCTATTTCGAAGTGAGTGAAATTATAATCAATACCACCAACCGTTTTTATAGGAGAGTCGTCACGAAATGATTTGTATATTGAAAAACCTCCACCAAAAGAAGAATGGGTATGATAACGCTTAGTAACAGCTATTGAATAATTTCCTGAAATACCAAATTCATTGAATATATAATTACTTTTATGCTTCTGAGCGAAAGAGAAGGATGAATAAATCAAAATGAAATACATCAAGGTATATAATTGTTTCATGACTTAAAATGTTTCATCTTTTATTAAAATAATCCTGACACAAAGGTATCAGGATTCACTATTCAACACTAATTTTTAATCACCTTAGTTACTACTCTTTCATTTTCATACGAGTCATAGTTACTACTCCAGAAAATGATACCCGATTGGACAATTCATTGTTTCGGAAGAATACGGTCAACTAGTGATTGAGATCCTTGACCTCCAGTCCATTGAGCTTTCGAATGACGAATTCCGTGATTTTGAACTCCATTTCCACCTCAAAGTATTTAACTTCAACGGTAATTTTTTATTCAAAAACATAGGCAATCCTGAATTGGCACTGGAAGATTTGGAGTTGATTGAGAAATGAAGATGAAATTGCATAGTTCTTGGCTTCACACTATAACAATCCTTAAAACAAAATCATCTTTTCCGCACAGATTGGTGGTTTTATTCCTATCTACTCTCCGAAATTAATCGTTATTTTGAGCGGTAATTAAATCTGTATGCTCCAACAAAACGAAATTTCATTCGGTATTCCGAAATATAAACTTGCTCTATTATTTCTCATTCTGGCAATTTATACTGGATTTTCTCATTGGAATTATCTTTCAGATGAACCCCAGGGAATACATACTTGGACGCAATCTGATCATTATACATTGGCACGTGGGTTTGTTGAGAATGATTTAGACTTTTTTCACCCACAAACTCTGACCTATCCCTATCACTATCCTGCAACGTTTAATCCAAGCAATCCTTCATTGGTAACCGCAGTTGATTTTCCAATTCATAATTACATTCCAGCTGTTATAATGAAAATCACAGGATCAGAATCACCCTTGATTTACCAGTTATACATGCTTTTAATCAGTTTAATTGGGTTGATCTTTTTGTTTCGTCTTTCATTATTAATCAACAAATCCATTACCCTTTCCTTAACAATCGTTGCCTTCGTTGCTTGCAGCCCCGTTTTTACTTTTTATCAAATCCGTTTCATACCAAGTGTTCCAAGTCTTAGCACAGCAATAATTGGCTTGTATTATGGAATGCTTTACCGACAAACAAAACAAATCAAGCATTTTTCTCTTGGAATGATTTTCTTGTGTTTAGCTGCAATGACACGATTAACTTTATTCATCCCATTTGCTGCTTGGATGGGACAAGCATTTTTTGACCTGTTTAAAGAAACAACTGATCGCAAAAAAAGAATCTTTTGGATGGCTCTAACGACTACTCTCTTCTTTAGTTCTTATGGCTATAATTATTATTTAAGAACTGAATTCGGAAGTTTGTTCTTGAGTAATCCACTCCCTGCTCATTCATTTAAGCAATTCATCGAAATCACGGAGTATGTATTTCAAACCTGGAAAACAGATTACTTAACAAAAGCGCATTATCTTTTGCTTATTTTAGGAATTGCCTATTGGATTTATGACCGAATTCGAACGGGAAAAAAGGTCTATTTTGGAACTCCAAATTGGTTTATTGCATTTCTGTTTTTAGGAAGCGGATCCTTTTATTTATTGATGACACGTCAGTTTCCAGCACATGATTATTACTTTATCGACACCTTTTTATTGCCTCTCATCGTTTTTTTACTCTTTCTTTCAAGAAGGTTTGTACAGGAAACTGCATTTGGTAAACGTGTTCTCTTCGTTTTTACGTCTGTGTTGATTATCGGAATGCTCTATTTAAACAATGAAAAGCAACAGTTCAGACACGAAAGTGAGCGTTGGGGAATCAACAATCAAGTCAATCGAAATTTTGAAAATGGTGAGCAGCTATTGGATAAATTACACATTGGGAAAGAAGAAAAATTAGTCATTCTTGATCGAATGTCTTGGAATGTTCCTTTTTATTTCATGCACCGAACTGGTTATGTAATTATGACGATGAACAAAGGAAAATTGAAAGAAAGTCTAAATCTTCCAGTTAACTATTATGTGTTCCAAAATGAAACCTTTCTTGTGAATGCTTACAAAAATTACCCTGGAATCATTAACCGATTAAAAGTAGTAGGCACCGATGGAAAAATAACCATCTGCGAAAAAATCCCATTTCGGCAAACTACGCTCTTCGATTTTTTGAATTTAAACGATAAAAAAGCCGTTTTTGAAACGAAACTAGAGACAAATACACTCTCTAGTTGGGATGTTGCAGGTGAAATCACGCATGAAAAAGCAACGTTCCGTGTTTCATCAAAAAGCGAATTTGGACCTGTCCTAAAAATTAGAAATTCCGCGTTGTTTAATCAAGTTCGTGTTGTTAATTTTAAAGGTCAGATAAAATGGGATCAACAACAAGAAATTGAATTTGTTACGTCCTTGTCAGAAGGAACTAAATTGACTGTCTACAAAGTATTTTCAATGCTTGAGACTACCAAAAAATCAACTGATTGGCAAGACTTTCAATTCTTGATTACCCTTCCAGCAACAAAAGAACCAGTAAATGAATTATCGGTCTATTTATGGAACACTAAAAAAGTAGATTACCAATTCAGAAAAGTAAGTTGCAAACTCTATTAACCCTTCGCAACCATGCGCTTCAACAACACATTCGGTCTATAACGATCTTCACCGTATTCAACAAACAACGCTTCCAATTTCGCGAGTACGAATTCCAATCCCAATTCGTCCGCCCAAGCGAGTAACCCTTTTGGATAGTTGACACCATTGGTCATGGCCAAATCAATGTCTTTTCGCGAAGCAACGTTTAAGAATAAGGCATCAAATGCTTCATTGATCAACATCACAATGATGCGCTCAAAAATGTGTTGTCCAAGAACTTCATCACGAATCGGCTCTGGTAATGCAACTCCTTCTGCATAATTGTAATACCCACGACCCGATTTTCTTCCTAAAAATCCAGCTTCAGCATGACGTTTTTGTGTAAACGACGGTTTAAAACGCGGATCGTAATAAAACGCAGCGAAAACGGTTTCGGTAACGGTGTAATTAATATCGTTTCCTATGTAATCCATTAAGGTAAACGGTCCCATTCGGAATCCGCCAATATGGGTCATTGCCCAATCGATGGTTACAAAATCGGCAATTCCTTCTTCGTAGATGCGCAATGCTTCCCCATAAAAAGGTCGCGCTACACGATTGACAATAAAGCCAGGTGTATCTTTACAAACTACAGTCGTTTTTTTCCAGCTATCAATAATGGAAGTAGCTGTTTTTAGTGTTTCATCAGAAGTTTGAACTGCAGGAATGATCTCAACCAACGGCATTAATGGCGCAGGATTGAAAAAATGAATTCCAACAATTCGCGCAGGATTTTTCAATACAGAACCAATAGATGCAATGGACAACGATGAAGTATTACTCGCCAGAATGCAATCGTTGGAAACAACTTCCTCCATTGCTTTGAAAACACTGTGTTTTACCTCTATTTTCTCAACAATGGCTTCGATGATCAATCCACAATCAGCAAAACCGGCTATTTCAGAAGCATAACTCAAACGACTCAAAATGGCATTTTTCTCTGCTTCAGTCTTTGTGCCTTTTTCAACCAATCGTTCCAATACCTTCACAATACTAGCTTGCGCTTTCAACAATTGTTCTTGATTGACATCCACCAATACGGTATCATGACCTGATTGCGCAGCAACTTGTGCTATTCCAGCGCCCATTGTTCCAGCACCTAATACGCCTATTTTGATTTTTTCCACGTTTTGCAAATTGAAAATGTAAAATTTAAAATGTAAAAAGCTTTTTCAATTTTACATTTTAAATTTTCAATTGTATTATTTTCCTAAAAATACTGGTTTCCGTTTCTCCAAAAAGGCAGCTACACCTTCTGAAAAATCATGTGTTTGACCTGCTTCTGTTTGTAAGACTTCTTCTACTGCGAGTTGAGTCGTCAGATCATTGGCAAAACTTTGATTCACCGCTTTTTTGGTTAATCCCAATCCGCGAGTTGGCAAAGCTGCAAGTGTTTCTGCTAACTTGATTACTTCTGCTTCAAAATCTTCATCTGCAACAGCTTTATAAATCATGTTCATATCATCTGCTTGTTGTGCTGAAACTTTATCACCAGTCATCATGAGTGCCAATGCTTTTTGAGCACCAATAATGCGTGGTAAAAAGAACGTTCCGCCCGAATCTGGAATTAATCCAATTTTCGAAAATGCCTGAATAAAGGATGCTGAATATTTGGCAATTGTCAAATCACACGCCAATGCAATGTTTGCTCCAGCACCAGCGGCCACACCATTTACAGCAGCAATCACAGGTTTTTCTAAATTACGAATACGCTGAATGATTGGGTTGTAATGATCACGCACAATTGTTTTTAACTCTGGACCATTCGGATCTGTGGCTTCTGCTAAATCTTGACCAGCACAAAAAGCTTTTCCTTCTCCCGTAATAACTACAGCACGTACATCATCGTTAGCTGCACAATCGTCTAGTGCAGTTTGAAGCGCCATTGCCATTTCTTTGTTGAACGAGTTAAAAACTTCTGGACGGTTCAATGTCAATCTACACACACCGTTTACAATCGTTTGAATAAGCACCATAGAATTAATTTTCAACGAAATTAAGCAAAAGTTTAGTTTCCTATCGTGGCAAACTCAATGAAAATACCAAAGCCATTTTCCTTTTCTATATAGCTGAATCGCGCGTCCAATTGTTGAATCAACGAAGCAATAATCTCAACACCAGTTGAAGCTTGCTCTAAGAACTCACAATCACCGTGATACCCTATTCCATCATCAGAAAATCTCATTTTAAAATTGAGTGGCTCAGTCGGTTCATTGTGTAATTCTATGAAAATAGTTCCAGCATCTTTTTCTTTGAATGCATGTTTGTAGGAGTTCGTCAACAATTCACACAAAATTAAACCTACAGGAACCGCAGTATCGATTGCCAGTACAACTTGATCAATTTCAACCGAAACGGCTATTTGTTTATTGTGTGTGGCAAAAGTGGTGTTTACTTGATGAATGAGCTTTTCCAAATAGGTTCCCATTTCAACAAAAGCAACATCTTTATTGAGATACAACTGATTATGAACGAGAGAAATTGCGAAAATTCGTTCTTTACCTTCTTCTATAATACGCAATGCATCTTTATCATGAATGTTTCTAGCCTGTAAATTCAAAATACTTGAAACAACTTGAAGGTTATTCTTCACTCTGTGGTGAATTTCTTTCAATAGATTCTCTTTTTCATGCAACGAATTACCAATCAATCTATTCTTTTCGTCGATCTCACTTTTTTGCTTCAATAACAACTTGTTCGATGCATTCTTTTGTTTAACAAACAAATACGTAATTCCAATACCCAATACGATTAAAACAATTACAACTAAAAATCCTGACTTTAAGAACTTGTTTTCGGCTAATTTTTCATCTAACATGAGTTTTTGTTTCTCACTTTGAAAATCTTTATCCAATTCATTCGCTAAATCATCACTTTGTTCCAATTCTAATTGATCATCAATATCATTCTTTTTTGTTGCATAGAAATAGGCAGAATCAACATTATCAATCTCGTTAAAATAGTATTCTAAACAACTGTAGGTTTGATATAAGTCGCGCAATTCAGTATCTTTCATGTGATCCACAACATGATCAAAATACTGCTTGCCTTTTTCCATATTATCTGTGAATAAATAGAATTCGCCAAGGTTTACGTCACCATATTGAATACAAAATTTCCAATTATTTTGAACAGCTATACTTTTTGCTTTCTCAAAATAATACAGTGATTTTTCTAATTGATCGTTGTTGAAGTAAATATGACCTAAGCTATTTGAGGTTAAATAAATCAAATACTTATCCTTTGAATGATTTGCAATTTCCAATGCTTCGTTCAAATACCTATTTGTCTTAGTTACATTCTGCTTATTGAGGTAGTAGCGAGCTAAAGCTACTTTGCATTCCGCAATTAAAAAGTGATTTTTGGGATCTACCTTTTTCTGGACCGATTTCACAGCTTGATAATAACTCTCAAAATCACCTGTTACTCCTTTATAAAGAGCCGTAAAATATTCTAAATAAACAAGATCTTGCGTAGGTATTTCATAAATAGCAGCATAACGTTTAGCTTTATTCAACTCATATTTCAGTCTAGCAAGATCACCAATTGAACTATATAACGATAGTTTTTGAACCAAAATCTTGAATTTAAACTCAGGATCATCCAACTTCTTATACTTCTTTTCAAGTAATTCAATTTTGGTTTTTGCAGTCTGGAAATCCGTTATGATTAGTTGTTGAATGCTTTTAAACTCTTTATCCATTGCCGCTTTTACAGCCTCTGGTTGATTGAGACTTGTCAAAACAAAGAAAGAGGAACAAACAAAAAAATAAAAACGTAAACTAATCAGCTGATTCATCATTCATTAATAGTAGAAGTCCAATTCTGTAATTTTTAACAAACACTACTTAATTTAAAGTATTTGTTAGGAAATAAAGATACCATTATTTGAATAAATAGAGGTAATCATCATACTATTTATCAAAACGAATAGAACAGCATTTGATACCTTGTTTTTCAAAATGGATGTTTTTAAAGTGAAGCGTGTTCTTCGTTCTTAGTGGTAAATTTCCGACATCATTTTAGCACGTAGAATAATTTCATCTCGCAACTTCTGTGGCTCAACAACTTCTACTTCTCCTCCATAACTCAACAAGCTCCGAATCAATTCCTCAGAAACAAATACATTCATTTGAAAACTCGTTTTGTTTTTTCCTTCTTTAACAACTTCCTGTGTTACATGAAAAGGCTGAGAAGCAATGTATTTCGCAGCAATGTTATCTGCTTTAAAAACAACTAAATCTGGTTCTCCATCACTGGCAGTAATCCCAATTGCATGTTGAAAAAATTGCGCTGGATTAAACAAAATTGGACAAAAAAGCTTCTCTTCCGAAGTTTGTAATTCGAACATCCGATCCAACGCATACGTGATAATGGATTCTTTTGAAGCGTCATAACTCAATAAATACCAACGGTTTCGGTATTCTTTCAATAAAAGAGGTAATACCTTTCGTGCTTTTCGTTTCTGAGTTTGAAAACTTTCATAATCAAAAAAGACAGCAGTTCCTTTGCGAATAGAATTCAGTAACGGATTGAGAAATTCATTTCCTCCTGAAGCAATGGGAATTTCAAATTGAACAAAATCAACAATTGATTGATCACTTGGATCAGCAGCAATGTTTACGCGGTCAACAATTTTGTCAATAGCGAAGCTAAATTGTTTGAAGAGCGACATATCCTTAAACTGACTCAGCGTATTGGTTGCAAACTTAATCGCTTCAATATCATCTTCTGTCAACGGAATATCATTCATCGAATATTCGGGATCTGAATAATAATACCCTTCGTGGCGTTTGCTGTATTTAATCGGTGCATCATGCTCCATTTTCATGGCAAACATGTCTTTTTCTATGGTCGAATCACATAGATTTTCTCCATCTAAACTACCAAACAACGCTTCCTCACACGCTTCTCGAATTTCACGTTTAGACGGAAACGGCTTGTATTTATTGCGAATACAACGATCAATGATTCGAAAACGAATAAGGGCATTCTTAATTCTGGGCATAACTTTTTATTGCTGTTCGAAATTAGCAAATCTGGGCAACATAGTCGCTATGTATAGAGAACTTAAACTGTAAGACGAAACCAATCAAGCGTTTACCAACGACTCTGTTTTCTTCACAAAACCAAACAACTCGAAATACTTGATTGCCTTCACGACATCTTCTGGAACATCGTCTTCCCAACTGTGCACATTGGCCTTGATTTTCGACAATACTTCATCCGAAAGGATATGTAACAAACGTTGATCAAATCCTTGAATGGCTTCCATTTTGTTGTTGTCACGCATGAATTGCAACAATCCACGTAAATGGGTTGGCAATTGGATGTTCTCTAAATCGTATAAATCGCCTGTATCAACATTGGTTGCTGGGTACACAAATAATTTTACGTTGTGACCAAAACCTCTACCAAATGCTTCCAACAAACCACCTGGTAAATTGTCGTAATAACGTTCGTCAAAAATGGTGTGCAGGTTATAAACTCCTACGATTAATCCCATTTTTTGTCCACGTGAAATACCAGCTAGGTAATCGACCATTTTGTAATGTTTCAAGTAATTTGAAATCATAACAGTATAGCCAAGCGATCCTAATAATTCTGCGCGATCTATAAAATCTTTATCCGATATTTTTCCATCTGCTGTCAAATCTTTGAGTGTTAATTCAAAAATGACAGACAAATTATCTGCTGAAACACCTTCTTCTTCCAAAAATTGGCGAGATCCAGTTTCAATCATATCGATGTGCACTTTCGTAACCGGACGGAAACGACCACGCATCAATAAAATGTTCTTTTTGTATAAAGCAGTTGCTGGTTGCAAAACACTTCCACATAAATCAAACATGGTAGCATCTGTCATTCCACGTTTCACAAGATTGAGTGCAATGATTCGGTTATCTACGTTTTCAAAATCTGGTCCCGAAACACGCAACATATCTACTTCTACCCGATCGCGCGGAATTCGATGAACAAGATTTGTTAGAAACTCATCCAAATCATCTGAATGAAAATAACACGCATGAATCAAGTTAACACCTAAAATACCTAATGCTTCTTGTTGTGCTTTGTGTGAATTATCATGCAATTTGATGTGCAAAACCACATCATTCGGTTCCTTTCCTAATCCTAATTGAAAACGAATTCCAACCCAACCGTGACCTTGATTCGTTTTATGGTAATTCAATGCTTCAACAGTATTACTGAAAGCAAAAAAACGTGATTCTTCTTTCTTTTTCGGCAAACGGAAACTGAGGGTTTCATACTCAGTAGTCAGCATTGTCACCAAACGTTCTTCGCATACATACCGAGAAGCTGGTCCGTACATCGCATCCGACACCTTCATGTCATAAGCCGATTGTGTATAGGCTATCGTACCAGAACTTCCTCCTGCTTTAAAAAAATTGGCGGCTACTTCTTGTCCAGCACCAATTTCTGCAAAACAACCGTATATATCTCCTGTCAGATTGATTTTCAAGGCTTTCTCCTCGGTTGTCAATCTTCTCTCATCTACCATGCTACTCATAACTACTCATCAAGTGTATAAATAATTCTATAACCATCGCCCGACTTACGGGTTTAACGGTTTAAAATTAGGATTGGTTACAAATTCGTTGTCTGTTAATGTCAATAAAAATGCTTTTAACAATGCACGTTGTTCAGAATCAAGCTGAACTCCGCCTTGACTGGCAAATTCTATCAACGGATCAATGGTCGCAGATTGGTGAATTCCAGTTGAATAATGCTCAATCACATCGTCCAAGGTTGCAAAACGCCCATCGTGCATATAAGGTGCTGACAACGCAATATTTCTTAACGTTGGTACTTTAAATTTTCCATTATCGTTTGGATTTCCTGTAATCACAGCGCGACCAAGATCTGAAAAAATAGCATCTAGTCCGTTGTTGCTGAATTTTTGCACTTGCATCAAAGGTCCATTGTGGCAATGAAAACAATCAGCACCATTTAAACTCTTGAACAAATCATATCCTGCTAATTCTTCAGCAGTAACAGTTGACCAAATTTGTTGTTCAGTGGGAGTTAATGCCAAACTATTTTCATGTTTGTAAATCACATCGTATTTTGATGTTCCGGAAATCATCGTCCGTAAAAATTGTGCAATGGCTTTCGCTACGTGAGTGGAATCGAAATCAGTTGTTCCAAATGCTTGATAAAACCGATTGCGGTACTTCACATCTTGTTTCAATTTCCCAACGGCATTGGTCCAAGATTGATGCATTTCTATCGGATTGGGAACAGGACCTAAAATTTGTTCTTCCAAGGTATGTGCTCTTCCATCCCAAAAGAAAGAGGTTTGCCAACCCAAATTAATTAAAGCCATGGAATTGCGCGTTCCTTCAATACCATCGATTCCTGTAGAAAATTGATTGGCATCACTAAAGGCCGTTTCAGGAGTATGACACGTTCCACATGACATTGAATTGTCACCTGAAAGCATATTTTCATAAAATAAACGTCTTCCCAATTCGAGTCCTTCAACTGTCATTGGATTATCTGCAGGAATAGGCATTGCAGGAAAATGGGAAGGAATTTCCAATGTATATGGTGTCGGAGCATAACCCACTTGATCTTTTCGGCAAGCTTGAAATGCAACAATCGCAATCAGTAAAACAATTAACAAACGATTCATGGAGCCGTTAATGCGTCTAAAAAGTTAGACTTTATTTTTTGGGTTAATGTTGCTTCTGCACCACCACTATGGGTTGTGAATTCTGTAATTAGATCAACAGGGTTTGTTGGATGATCAATCAATTGTTTTAAATCGAGTTGTAATGTTGTTGCATGTAAACCACCACCGCAATCAATCCAATTAACGGTTGAGAAATTTGCTGTTCCTAAATAACTGTCTGTTCCAACATGATAGGTTAAGAAATGATCAAATAAAGGAATTCCATCAGGAATGGTATCTACACGTGCTTCGATGATCACAAAAACATAACCCGTATTCCATGACCAATGCATTCCATTTGTATTGAGAATATTGAGAGGACTAGAAGTTGAAGGCGCAGATGGATCGTTGTGATTCAAATCAGCAGGAACACCAATAAAACCAGTCAAAGCACTAAAATTGGCAAAATTACCTGCTACTTGAAAACAAGTTGTTCCTTTTTCACGGTAATCGAAACGGGCAACATCGACTAATTGATTGCTCCCATTTCCAACATTCGTCATGTAAAATTTGATATCCGAGAACTGGATATCCCAACCATCTTGGGTTGTATAAGTAGAATCTAAGTCTAAATTTTCACTTGCGAAAACAGGCTGAACAGACAATTTTAGTTGCGCAACCACAGGGGAAGTTGTTTCTTCTTTCGTCTTATTCTTCTTACAAGCAACTGTAATCAACAAAATACAGCCAATAAACATGAAATATTTCATAGCCACTTTTAAACCTCGTCAACGACAGGTTAGACCAAATTTAGGGATAAGCAATGAATTATACCAGTTTAATGACTTAGAATCACCTTGTTTTTCGGTAAATTCGACGAATCGTTGACTGTAGTGTATGAATCCCACAAAAAAACTACCCTTACTGGTATTAAATGCGTCTGCTGGAAGTGGTAAAACGTACAATTTGGTTCGTAATTACCTCGTTCTCTTACTAAAAGAAGTTTCTGGAAAAGCAGACTTGGGTCAAATTGTGGCAATGACCTTCACCAACAAGGCAGCTTACGAAATGAAAACGCGGATTATTCGTGATTTGAACAAGCTCAGTCATCCTACAAAAACAGATCAGAATTATGTCAATGAGATTGCTGCGTTGGTCAACCAAGAACCAAATGTACTACAACGAAATGCGCGACTAGTCTTAAGGAAAATGTTGCACCGATACGAAGACTTCAATGTGCTGACAATCGATAAATTCAACTTAAAACTCATTCGATCATTTAGTCGTGATTTAAACCTTCCAGAGCAATTTGATATTGTATTGGACGAGCAATTGATTCTTGAAAAAGCGGTTGATGAATTGTTGAGTACGATTGACAAAGAAGCAGAAAATCGCATTTACAAACTCGCCATTCATTTCGCCATTGACAACCTTGCCGAAGAAACAAAGTGGGATGTCAAACGCGCCTTGATTGACAGTGCGCAAATTTTAACTGATGAGCGCAGTTATCAAGTCATTCGTAAACTGATCGAAAAGGAATTCTCTCAAGCTGATTACGATGTGTGGAAACTGCAATTCAAAGAACACAACCACGAAATTCAACGCTGGCAACAACGCATTCAGTTGGCATTAGAAGAAAGTGGTTTACAACAAGATCAATTTGCAGGGAAAAGCACAACTTGGAATAAAATTCAAAAAATAGTTCGTGAAAAAGGATCTGCAAAAAACAAGCTGATTGAATTTGAAATAAAGGACTCATTTCTCACTAATTTAGAAAAAACGGCAATTAATTCTGGACAAAACGAACCTTTTTTCACCATCAACCAATTTGCTGATTATTGGGGGAAACTGCAAGCTCCCTATTTCGAATTGGAGTTGAAGATCAAGCAATTTTACCTCTTGTCTATTTTGCGTGAATTGGCCATTTTCATGGAAAACATCCGCGAAAAAGATGCTGTAATTCGGGTCTCGGAATTCAATAAACTGGTTTCAGAATTGGTGAAGGACGAAGAAGCACCGTTTATTTACGAACGATTAGGAAGTCGGTTTCGGCATTTTTTCTTAGATGAATTTCAAGATACCTCTCGCTTACAATGGATGAATTTGGTACCACTTGTTCATGAATCCTTGGGACACGGTCAATTCAACCTCATTGTTGGTGATCCGAAACAGTCTATTTACCGATTTAAAAATGGTGTGGCTGAGCAGTTTGTAGCACTTCCACGGATTTATAACCCAGAGCAAAATCCACAAATAGAACAAAAATCGGACTTCTTTGACCAAATGGGACATGTGGAAGGATTGACTGAAAATTGGCGTTCTTCGCAGGAAATCGTGCAATTCAATAACCGTTTTTTCGAAGCATTGAAAGCGTACATGCCTGAATCGGGGAAAACCTATTACCAACAGGTGGAGCAATCTCCGCGAGGAAAAGTTGATGGATACATTGAATTTGAATTGATTCAAAAGGATGAAGATTCACAAGAAACCGTACTCAAAAATTTATTGACTTGGATTGAAAACTGCATTCAGGATGGCTATTCTCCAAGCGACATTTGTATTTTAGCAAAACGCAAAGCCGATTGTAATACCTACGCCAATCATTTAAAAAATCACGGTTATCAAGTTGTTTCAGCAGATTCGTTATTGGTCAATTCGGATCAGTATGTGCAATTGATCATTGCCTTTTGTCGTTTGCGCAATAATCCACAGCACCAACAATTGTTCATGCGTTTTGCGGAAATCTTCTTTCGCCTTTTCACACCTGAAAACGCTTTCGAAGTTTACCAATCTTGTTTTGAAGCAGTCACTGACACATCGGGCCAATCAGAAAAGGTTCGGATGAAATTTTCGGAATGGAAATTCTATGAAGTAGCCTCATTTGATCGTTTACACCTCACACAAGGTTTTCAAGATATTTTTTCGCTCATTCAAACCTTTATTCGCAATTACAAAATCGATGAACTGCAAAATGCGTACGTACATCAACTATTGGATTTAGCCGTACAATTTGATTTACATAATGGTCCAGATTTGATGAGTTTCCTGACGTATTATGATGCAACTGGATACAAGTCAAACGTACAATTGCCCGAGAATAAACATTCGATCAAAGTAATGACGGCGCACAAATCCAAAGGATTGGAATTTCCAGTTGTGATTATTCCTTCTTTGCGTTTTGATGTGAAAGCACCTGTTGGAAAGGCACATTTATTTGAATCATCGGATCACTTTTTACAATCCAATTTAACAAAAGCAGATGCTATTTTGCCTGTAGTTGAACCATTCATGGCTATTGAAAAAGATGCAGAAACGATGGATCACATCAATTTGTTGTACGTTGCTTTTACCCGACCAATTGATCGTTTGTATTTCATGGCAACACTTTCTTCTCATGATCAGCCATTGCAAAAAAACATTTTCGCGAATCTCAGCGAGTTGTATCCTGAATTTGTTGAAGGGAAAACCATCAAAGGAGCAATTGGAACTCCACCAGTAATTGAACAATCAGGAACCAAAGATGATGTAGCTTTTACCCCACTTTCGCTCAATGATTATTTGTGGTTTCCCGATATTAGCATCATGTCACCCGAAGAGCAGGAAGCGAACGAATTGAATACCCAACGGCGATTCGGGAAACAGTTTCACGCCATCATGGAACAAAGTATGTCTGTTGAAGAAGCGCATGAAAGCATTGAACGAGGATTACTAAAAGGTATTATTGAAATTGAATTCAAAGAAGCTTTGATTGATCAAGCCAACCGATTGTTTGCCAATCAGCAGTATCTCGAACTCATCACTGGAGGCTTACAACTCGATGAACAAACCTTGTTGATTGATCAAAAAACACGTTTGCGTCCTGATAAAATCATTCTTCATACTGAGAAAACAGTGGTCATTGATTTTAAAACAGGTGAACGAAAAGCAGAACACAGAACCCAAGTTTCGCAGTACTTATTCGCACTGAACATGATGCATTATCCAGCAATTGAAGGGTATTTGTATTATGTCAATGAAGATGAATTGGTGAGGATAGAGATGTGAGAATCACTTTGATTTTGGTAAACTAGCTACTTTTAACCATTGATTTACTTTCTCTAATTTTTCACGAAACAAGACTTTATCAGCGAGCACATTTAGCCTTTGGTTAATTTTAACAACGGTAAGCTAGTGATTGAGATTCTTTTTAGAATTGTTCATGGTGTTATCACCGCTTGTACAAATACATCACACCAATCTGCGCACGAATAACGATGATGTCTTTTCCAATATCATCCAGCGTATTGGTATCTGACTTTACTGGAAACACCGATTCATTGCGTAGAATGATTTGTTCGCCATTTTTGGTAATGAGGTAACTTCCATTCACTGTATCGGTATAATCGGCGGAGTATTTTGTCCAAGAAGCGTATTCTTCTCCACCCGATTTCGATTCAGCAAAGACATAAATGTCATTTGGATAGGATTGCTGACCGTCGTTCAATAAGATTTCTTCGAGTTTCCACGTTCCATCAACAAAACGGGTCGCTCTCTTGTTTTTACTACAAGAAAGGATCAAGAAAACAAGAGAGAGCAGAGCTAAATAGCGCATCTCAAATCAGATGGTCATGATGTCTTTTTCCTTCGCTTCAACCAATTCGTCTACTTTTTTAATGAAACCATTGGTGATGTTTTGGATTTCAGATTCAGCATCTTTTGCCATGTCTTCAGAAAGTCCGTCAGCTTTCAAGTCTTTCACCATGTCAATTGAATCCTTGCGGTTGTTGCGCACACCAACTTTAGCGTGTTCGCTTTCAGCTTTCGCTTTTTTTACCAAATCGCGGCGACGTTCTTCCGTCAATGGTGGAATTTGAATAATCAATTGTTCACCATTGTTTTGAGGATTCAAACCAAGATTTGCATGAACAATTCCTTTCGCAATCTCGTTCAACATACTTTTTTCAAATGCCTGAATTGTTAACGTTCGTGCATCCAATGTATTGACATTGCATACTTGTTGAATAGGAGTAAGATTCCCATAATAATCAACCATCACACTGGCAAGCATTGAAGGAGTTGCTTTTCCAGCACGAATTCTCAATAATTCATTTTCAAGGTGCACAATCGATTTTGCATTGGCACTTTTTAATTCATCATAAATCAGTTGCAGATCTTCTATCATAATATACTATTGAATCGGATATTGTTAATTGCGAACGATTGTTCCTACTTGTTCTCCTTCGAGTAAACGTTTCAAGTTTCCTGGAGAATCCATGTCGAACACAATGATCGGTAAGTCGTTTTCTTTACAAAGTGTAAAAGCTGTCATGTCCATTACTTTTAATCCTCTGCTGTAAACATCATCAAACGTAATGACATCAAACTTGGTTGCATTGGGATCTTTTTCAGGATCAGCGGTATAAATTCCATCAACACGTGTTCCTTTTAAGATCACATCAGCGTTGATTTCAATTGCTCTCAATGATGCAGCAGAGTCAGTTGTGAAGAAAGGATTTCCAGTTCCTGCTCCAAAAATAACTACACGCCCTTTTTCAAGGTGACGCACAGCTCTTCTTCTCACATACGGTTCTGAAATTTCTTTCATTTCAATGGCAGACTGTAAACGTGTTTGCAAACCGACAGATTCCAATGCAGCTTGTAATGCCATGGAATTAATCATTGTGGCGAGCATTCCCATGTAATCACCATGTGTGCGATCCATTCCACCTTCTTCAGCTTGAACACCTCTGAAAATATTACCACCGCCGATGACGATTGCCACTTCTACTCCTAATGCATGAATTTCTTTAATTTGGTTGGCATACACGTTTAATCGGTTATTGTCAATTCCAAATTGTTTGTCTCCCATGAGGGATTCTCCACTTAATTTGAGTAGAATGCGCTTATATTTCATAGATAACAAAAGAAGTTGCGCAAATATAGTTCACAAATGGTTAATGACAATAAACAATTATAAATTGTAAATGGAAAATTGTAAAAAGAGGATCAAAGTTGGGGGAATTTCTTCGATAGTTTGATTTTTTGAATGACTATGGGAGCAAGAGTGATTGACATGAAAACAGCGGCTGAAAAACATTTAACTTTCTGTTTTTAAATGTTATACATTTCGTAATATTGCGGGATTACGGAAGGGATTATAGTTTAACTAAAAATGATAACGCGTTGGTTACATGTGCTAACTTTTGGGTCGAAAAATGTTGACCAGCCTGTATAGACATTATTTCATACCATTCATTCTTGATTCTCAAAACCAAAGGATTACTACTTGTTCAGCAATTTCAAGCCCTAATACTCGATATTCAAAAACAATCACTTTTTCCTTCTCTCAATGTTCTGTCTTGATTTAATAGAAAATAGTTGTATTACAGAATCAAAGAAACTCGCTGTGGTTATAGACGAAAAAATCCCGCTACTCTTTCGAATAACGGGATAATATAGTTTGAAACTAAATTCGATTAGCTCAATGCCAAACGTTTGAATTCAGTAACAGTTAATCCTTTTTCAGTTGAATTAAGGAATTCTTCTACGGTAAGTTTGTTATCGCGGATGAATTCTTGGCTCAACAAAGTGTTTTCTTTGAAGAATTTAGCCAAACGTCCTTGAGCGATTTTCTCAGCCATTTCAGCTGGTTTACCTTCTTGGATAGCCAAATCTTTACCAACTTCGATTTCACGTTCGATTGTACGTGCATCGACACCTTCTTTGTTTAAAGCGATTGGATTCATTGCTGCAACTTGCATTGCAACTTGACGACCAGCCTCAACAGCATCATTAGAACCAGAACCAGCATTCAACGCAACCAATGTTGCTAATTGATTTCCTGGGTGGTTGTAAGCCACAACCGTTTCACCTTTCAATACAGCATATCCAGAAAGATCTAATTTCTCTCCAACTACACCAACTTGCTCAATGATTTTCTCATCAACAGTCAAACGATCATCAAATCTCAATCCTTTTAACTCATCTACCGAAGCAGGTAAGTTTGAGATTGCGATATCCATCAAACTTTGTACAAAGTTGCGGTATGAATCATTTTTTGCAACGAAATCTGTTTCACAGTTCAATGCCAATACAACACCAACTTTATTGTCTGGAGTTGTTTGAGCGAAGATCAAACCTTCACTAGCATCATTATCTCCACGTTTTGCAGCGATCTTTTGTCCTTTTTTACGAAGGAGATCAACAGCAGCTTCGAAATCGCCATCTGATTCAACAAGTGCGTTTTTGCAGTCCATCATTCCTGCACCCGTTTGTTGGCGTAATTTATTTACATCTGCAGCAGTAATTGCCATGACTTTAACAGTTTAAATTAATCGTTTGTTTCTTCTGTTTTTTCTTCAGCTACAACTTCTGTTGCAGGCGCTTCAGCAGGAGTTTCGACAGCTACGGGAGCTTCAACTGCAACCGCTTTAGGAGCAGCAGCTTTTTCAGCACCCTCTTCTTTGTCTTTTCCAGCTCCGCTGTTTTTACGCTCTTCTAAACCTTCTTTGATTGCTCCACAGATTGCATCTAGGATAATCGTGATTGATTTAGTAGCATCATCATTTGATGGGATAGGGAAATCAACCAAACGTGGGTCAGAATTCGTATCTACCATTGCAAATGTTGGTACATTCAAACGTTTTGCTTCACACAAAGCGATATGCTCTTTCAATATATCTACCAAGAAGATAGCAGCTGGTTGACGAGTCATTTCAGCGATAGAACCAAAGTTTTTCTCTAATTTCTCACGCTGACGAGTTTTGAACAAACGCTCACGCTTATTCAATGTCTCCCATGTACCGTCTGTTTTCATTTTATCAATCGCTGCCATTTTACGAATCGATTTACGAGTCGTTTGGAAGTTGGTTAACATACCACCAGACCAACGTTCAGTAACGTATGGCATGTTGATAGCGATAACGCGCTCAGCAACGATTTCTTTTGCTTGTTTCTTAGTTGCTACGAAAAGAATCTTTTTACCCGACTTAGCAATTTGCTTCATTGCCGCACAAGCTTGATCAAGATGTGCAATTGTCTTATTAAGGTCAATAATGTGGATACCTTTTTTCTCGTCAAAGATATACGGCGCCATTGCCGGGTTCCATTTTCTTTTTAAGTGTCCAAAGTGAACACCTGCATCTAATAAATTTTCAAAACTAACTTTTGACATAACTTTTTCTTTAAAATTGTTTACATTCCTTTAGTAATCAGCTTACGGAGGGATCTTTCACACAAGTGAATCGATAGATACTCTGCAGCTTGGATACTAAACAACTGCTTCCCAATCGCAATCGGGATGCAAATTCCAAATTAACGTTTGGAGAACTGGAATTTCTTACGTGCTTTCGGCTGACCTGGTTTTTTACGTTCAACCATACGTGGATCACGTGTCATTAAACCCTCAGCTTTCAACAACGGTTTCAACTCCTCTGAAACTTTAACCAAAGCACGAGAAATCCCTAAACGGATCGCTTCTGCTTGGCCATTTACTCCTCCACCAGCTACATTTACTTTTACGTCGTACTGACCCAATGTGTCAGTCAAGTTGAACGGTTGTTCAATTTTCCCTTGTAAAACTGCAACAGTGAAGAAATCTTTATAGTCACGCTTGTTGACTGTCACCTTGCCCGTACCTTTCATAAGGTAAACACGTGCAACGGATGTTTTTCTTCTTCCTAATGTGTTTATTACTTCCATATCCATTATTTGAATGTGTCAAGATTAATTACCTCCGGGTTTTGAGCCTCTTGTTTGTGTTCTGCACCTGCATACACTTTTACGTTGGTAAACAAATTGCGTCCCAATGTATTTTTCGGCAACATCCCTTTGATTGCTTTCTCAACAACACGTTGAGGATTACGCGCTAACAACTCTTGAGCTGTTAAAGAGCGCTGTCCACCTGGATAACCAGTGTAACGAACGTACTCCTTGTTCACCAATTTGGTTCCGGAGAACGATATTTTTGCTGCATTGATAACGATCACGTTATCTCCGCAGTCAGCATGGGGCGTAAAATTAGTCTTGTGTTTACCACGTACTAATTTCGCTACCTTGCTTGCCAAGCGACCAACTGTTTGGCCTTCAGCGTCCACCAACAACCACTTTTTATTCGCGGTTTCCTTGTTGCCGGACACAGTTCTGTAACTTAAAGTATCCACTACTTTCGATTTATTAAATAAGACAATAACCCCAAATTGGGGGTGCAAAGATAGAAACTCTATTTTTTATTAACAAGGTATTTTTAAATAAAGTCTGGAATAGGCATCGGTTAATGAATAATGGCTGTCATAAACGCCAATTCTGCTGGTGAAATTATGAATTATGATTGAAACAATTATGAATTATGAATGCAGATTTCGTTTATGACCTCAATCCACCTTCCTAATTAAACCAATTATAATTCATCATTCCATTTAAAAATCCAAGGTTAATTGCACTGTCACACTCTTCGTTACTTCTTCTGAATCCAATTTAGAAATCGAAATACCTAAGAGTCGAACACTATGCTTGGGAGTCTCTTGAAAGATCAATTCTTTGACAACGGGATAAAAATCCTCCTTTCGGTTCACAAAATTCGAAATTGTTTTACTCCGAGTTTGTTGTGTGAAATCGCTGTATTTCAGCTTTAATGTAATGGTCTTTCCCT
>JAYSRF010000189.1:0-3362 GCA_043721195.1 Fluviicola sp.
CTTGGATTGATAGCATCAATTCACTCCCTTTTGGAAATTCAAATGGAATGTAAGCAGTTTTGTAGACAATTTCCTTTTGCGACCAACTACTACAGGTGACAGCCAGTTTTCCTGGAGCAGCTTTGAATTGACCACATGTAAATGAATCAGCAAGGTTTAATGAATCTGTTTCACCCACATTCAATTCATTTTCGCCTTTAAATGGCTTTTTAATCGTCGTAGAGAAGATCATAAAATCATCTGAAAATGTTAACTCAGCCGTATAAGTTCCACCTTTATAACTAACTTCTTTTATTAAATGTGCAGCAAACGTTTCTTTCAACCAGCGAATCGCCTCTTGTTTATCTGTAAATGTTTTTTGGCTGAATGAAAACAGTCCGATCAATAGAAGGGAACTTAACACGAGTAGTTTTTTCATAGTTAGTTGATTTTAATTAAAGATGCTATTACCACTGTCTTCAAAAGATATACATGCTGCTGAAGAACTATTTTTGGCTAAAATAATAATTTGTTTCTTAGTTCTACAAAATAATACTTGTCGACTTTTCGAATAGTAGAGCACAAGACTTCTTTTTATTCAGCAGTTATAAAATTGGTTATCAATCTGATAAAAAAAACTGAGCAGTAAAAATTGGATAGGAATTATAACGTAACAAGTTGAGGTGACTTTTTATTCGGCATCATTTGACATTTAGGGAAATAAGAAAATCGTAACCTGTATCAAAAGGCTTACCTAATTGAGAAGACATTCTTTTATTGTTTAACAACTATTGGTTACATTTTTTCAATCCATTTCACGAAAAGTTGAGTCTATTCATACAATTCGTTCGTCACGTTGATTTCCTATTTCAATCCTTGGTTTTTAATCCTACATTTAGTGCAATTAAAAGAACACTTTGCCGTAAATATTCATCATGGAAAGACGACATTTCTTAAAACAATCCACTTTTCTATCCATCGGTGGATTGCTGATTCCTTCCATCTTTCTTGCTGAATGTCGAAAGGAAACCCTTTTCGAAGACGTAAATTACGATGGAACAGTTTTAATCATTGGTGCTGGTGCTGCTGGATTGTATGCGGCTTACGTATTAAAATCAAAAGGAATCAAATTTCAAATCCTAGAAGCTGCTCCTAATTATGGCGGTCGACTCGGGAAAATAACAGGCTTTGCGAATTACCCAATTGATAGTGGCGCTCAGTGGCTACATGGAAAAAACAACCTATTCGGTGATTTGATCAAAAAAACGGATACGAAAATTACCTTGGATGATACTGAATTGAAGTATTGGTACAACAATCAAATGGTTACTTCCGTGCCCCAAACGATTGACATTTTTGAAGGAGAAGACTTACCGGATGTTTCGTACAAAGATTACGCAATTCAAAAAGGATTGGATGATTCATACAACAACATTGTGGAGAATATCGCTGGAGATCAAGGTGCAGATGCTTCCCGACTTTCTGTTTATTACAACAATTTAGAAGAAGAGAATTGGAATTCGGGCGATGATGATTTTAAATTTGAAGAAACCTATTTTGATTTCTTGGAGAAACAAGTTGCAAGCCATGTTACAGACAAGATTCAACTCAATACCATTGTTTCAACAATTGATTATTCACAGTCTACCATCTTAGTAACGGATAGCAATGGTGATACTTACACTGCAGATAAAGTCATTGTTACTGTTCCGATTTCGATTCTTAAATTGGGAGAAATTCAATTTGTTCCTGCGTTACCAGAAGAAAAGACAACCGCTTTTTCAAAAATTGGAATGGGGGCGGGGATGAAAGTGTTCTTAAAATTCACCACTACTTTCTTTGATCAAAATATCATTGGTGGAGCCATTTGCGCGGCTTATGCAGATGATCAAATTGGTAAGGCTGTGAACGATCATGTTTTACTTGCTTTTGTCATGGGCGAACAAGCTGAATACCTCACTTCATTGGGAGGTGACACTGCGATTACAGCTGCTTTAATCCAAGAATTAGATTCCATGTACAACGGTCAAGCATCTGCTTCGTTTGTGTCTTCTCATGTTGAAAATTGGACCACTCGTCCGTTTATCAAAGGAGCTTATTCTTACAGCACAGTTGGTATGGGAAATGCCCGAACAATTGCAGCGCAATCAATTGACGATAAGTTGTTTTTTGCAGGCGAAGCAATGAATCTCAACGGACACCACCAAACTGTTTTTGGAGCAGCAGAAAGTGGATACAGAGAAGTGATCAATATTCTAAAAAGCATTAAGAAATGAGCAAATTAACTAGTTTGTTATTCTTGCTTTTTGTCCTTGGTAATCTGCATTCACAAGAATTGAAAGTCGATTTTTCTTACAAATACATGTATGCAAATCAATGGGATAAGGCGATCCAAACCTATAATTTCAGTCGACCATTTCTTGCGGAAAAACAACCCTTGTTGATGCATGGATTGAATGGTTCGGCGACCTATCTTTTCCCATCTGAGAAGCAATTAAGTCATGGGATTCATCTTTCTTACACCTATTGTAGAAGTGCGGCAGAAAATGAGAACTTTAGCACGACCTTGAACCTTCATTTTATCAACATTGGCTATGTTTTACATCTTGCGCCAACGGAAAAGTTCACCGGTTTTTATTCTGATTTGATTCTTTCCGCAACATCGAGTATCCTGCATCGAAGGACGAATGAAGTGGTTTTGGTTGATGACGAAACCAAGTTAAAAGCTTTGGGTATCGGCGGAGACTTGAGTTTAAAAGTGGGGTTTTCCCTAAAATTGGGAGTTAATTCATTCTTATCACCATTCGTAGCTGTTGGTTATACACCATATTTTTATTCACCAGCAACAGAAGCGGTGATCAACCAAACAAAAACGCTGAGCAGTAAAAATTGGACAGGAATTTTGACAGCGCAGGTTGGGGTAGCGGTTTGTTTTAGAAGGAGATAAGTGGGGTATACTAATAATTACAGGCTAATAGCAACATTTAATTTATGATTCATATTCCACGTAAGGTAATTCGAAAAAACAAAATTATGTGGTTTGCTATTGATAATGATTTTATCATTTTTAAAAACCACGATAATAAATATGGAGTGATCAAATATGACGAAAATTATTTTTGGAATGTAAAATATACCTTAATCATTAAACCAATTTTTGACTATTTAAAATGTCTGAGTTTAGATACTCAAATAGTATTCATAGCTAGAAATGAGACCAATTTTTATGGGGTAATTGATTCAAAAAACAAGGTCATATTGCAATTCGACTATTCAAGTATAATGGGTAATAATAAATCAAGAAAGTTACTGTTAATAAAAGGAAAATTCGAGTAATTTGCATTTGATTTAACTACTTCTAAATTAGAACAACTTTCTTTTGA
>JAYSRF010000190.1:0-8743 GCA_043721195.1 Fluviicola sp.
ATCTTATCGAAACAACGTGCTGAGTCTGTGAAAGCATACTTAGTAAGTAAAGGTGTTGACGCGAAACGATTGAACACATTGTTCTTCGGTGAAACGCAACCAGTTGCTACAAATGATACATCAGAAGGTCGTCAGAAAAACCGTCGTGTTGAAATGACAGTGATTTTCTAATAAATTATCATACTCACGAAAGGGTGTCTTGTTGCAAAACGAGGCACCCTTTTTTGTTGTCTCACATTTCTTTATTGTATTTTTGATTCCATGTTGATAAAAGTCATGGAACGAAGATTTCTCCGATGGATGCTAGCCGTATTATCGGGTTTGTTAATGGTTGTATCTTTCCCTTACACCGGAAGTTTATTTCCACTCGCATTCATTGCATGGGTTCCAATTCTAATATTGGAATCAAGTTATAGTGGAAAACGATCTTATGCATTGTTCTTTCAAGCTTATTTGACCTTCATTATTTACAATCTTGGTACTACTTGGTGGATTTACAACGCTTCTTCTGGTGGTGCTTACATGGCATTCATTTGTAATAGTCTACTCATGGCTGTGGCATTTTATTGCTACCATTTGATCAAAAAAGCATTGGGTTTTCATTGGAGTGCCGCAATCCTGTTTTCTGTTTGGATTTCATTTGAGTTTCTACATTTTAACTGGGAACTTTCTTGGCCTTGGCTTACCCTTGGAAACGTATTTGCAGATGTCCCCATTCTCGTACAATGGTATGCATGGACTGGCGTTTTAGGCGGATCATTGTGGGTTTTGGGAATCAATCACATGATTTCAAAAATCATTCGCAAACAATTGATTGAGCACCGTAATTGGAAAGAATCGAAGTTGCTCATCACACGCTGTTTGATCGTTTTGTTTACACCGATGATTATTTCATTGATCATTTATGGCTCATTTCAAGAAGAAAAAAATCCGTATGAAGTTGTTGTTATTCAACCAAACACAGATCCTTATAATGAGAAATTCAATGGTTCCACAGATGAACAACAACTATTAAAAATACTTGACCTTGCAGATAAGGTCGTCACGAACAAAACGCAATTAGTTGTTGCACCAGAAACTGCTCTTTACCCGAATTATGCGATTGATGAAAGTGAATTACACCAACTTACAGCCTTTCACTTATTGATGGAACGTAGAGCCCGTTGGCACAATGCTTCTTTTTTAATCGGTGCAAGTACACAGAAGTATTTTAATTTCAAGAATTCTCGTGCTTCTAGAGAAGATGTTGGTGGACCTGGTTTTTTTGAATCCTATAACTCATCCATTCTTTTCAAAGAAAATCGTACACCAGATGTTGTCCATAAATCAAAATTAGTCCTTGGAGTTGAAAAAATTCCATTTTCGAATATCTTTCCTCAATTAGAAGAAATGAGCATAGAAATGGGTGGTTCCAGTGGTTCATTGGGCATTCAAGATGAAGGACCAAGTATATTAAAATCGCAAGGAATCAATTTTGCACCTGTCATTTGTTATGAATCCATTTATGGTGATTTTGTGCGCAGACAGTGCCGACAAGATGCTGCATTCATAGCCATTATCACAAATGATGGTTGGTGGGGCGATACACCTGGGTACAAACAACATTTTGCCATTGCACGTTTACGAGCCATCGAAAACCGTAAATACATTATCCGATCTGCCAATACAGGTAAATCAGGGATCATCAATGAACGAGGAGATGTGGTAAAGGAAACAGGTTGGTGGATAGAGCAATCATTCAGTTCAACGATTCAATTGAGTTCTCGGAAAACGCTTTATCAATACTTGGGTGATTACATTGCTTACTTTTCAACTATGGGGTTATTGGTGTTTTTAATCATGATTTTTCTGAAACCATTTTTGAAACGAAAACTGAAAAACAATCCCAATCAGTATCCTCCCATTTAAGACTAACAGTCAGGTGACATTTTTAATAACCTGAGTTAATACTGCAAGATTCCAAATCGATCTCTTCTTCCTTGTGAAAAGAAAATCAATTGTTTATTCAAGTGATCAATACTCGACAATTTGAGGACTACATAACCTCCTGTTTCGTTATAATCATTAAATACACTGCGTTCCACTGAACCCGTTTCAACATCAACTTTACCTAAAGCAAGAGCATATGACTTCTTACGTATTGGAAAATTAACGGATCGGGTAAAACCTTCATAATTGCGGAACTCATCGTAGTTTTGTCGGTTATCATTAAAAAAGCAGAACAATTTACCATTATCCATAACCGTTTTGATAGAACTGTAATAGCCATAATCGTTCACTGAATGCTGTTCTTTCTGAATGCGTGTAATCCAATTGAACGTTCCGATTGAATCAATTTTATACATCACAATATCGTTAAAATAATAATGATACATTGTTTGACTGATTCCCCTCATGTCACTGGAATTTTGCTGATAGACATAATATTGTTCAGCAACAACAATTGTTGAGGCATCTCCCAATTGATGGATACTACGAATTGCATAATTGTAGAGCTGAGGTCCTAAACGTCCTTTTATTTCACGTTTTTCCAGCCGATCGATTTGATTAGGTGTCATTTCCTGTGTCATAAATTCACGCGGAAAAAGATGAAACCATTCATTGGCTATTTTTTGATCATCCAGGTTGATTCGTTGCATAAAGACACCTTGAGATCCAGAAGCATTCGATTCTCCGTAAGTCCCCGTTACAATTAAAATGGAATCCAACGAACTAACACCAATATCAAAAATGCGTTTTCCTTCAATCTTTAATTCGTATTCAGAAAATTGATCGTCTTTTACATGTACAACAATGGTCTTTTCCAGTGCATTATAATCTTTCCAAAGCCCTACATTGGCATTGGAATAAACCGAAATTCCCAAAATATAATCGCCGCGATCGGTTAGGTAACGTGTATCTACACTCGCCGTTCTTGAACTATATGGAATTTCATACTCTCCCTCGGTGATCACTTTAAAGGTAGTATCCAGTACTTTATAACCAAAGCGGTCAAATAAATCGCGTTTTCCTGGAATAATGTATTCAACACATAGAAATTTCTTGCTTTTAGATACCAATACATTAAAATCTCCTTTTGGAGAAAAGGCCTTTGGATTGGGGAACGAATTAATCATCACTGGCTTGCCATACGGATCAATTTCCGTGTCGTATTTCACCATGTAAAGGCTATTCATTCCGTCTTTTTTATCCGACAAGAAACCAAGTAACGTACCATTGAACACAACCAATTCTTCCAACGACACCATATTATCTTCGATGTGCTGTTCTATCTTCTTCGTAATCGCAGGTACACCATTGTCATAGCGTGTTACTTTAGGAACTTGAAGAAATTGCGAATTGGAAACATGAAAGGTATAAAAATTAGCACCTTTATCTGGCAGCACATCGAGCACCTGATGGGCAGAGCGTTTATTATCCGGACCCCAATCAATGAAGTATTCCTGAGCAAAAACATGCAAAGAAGTAAATAACAGGAATACGGTTAAAAGAATTCGAGACACAACAAAATTTTCACTTAATATAGTCAGAAAATTGTTTAATCAAACTTTCTTTATAACAAATTAACTCCTGTATAATTTTGTGGTGTAATTGCTTTGAGACGTTCACGAATTGATTCTTCTATTTCTAACGAATCTAAGAATTCATGCACGGTTTCTTTTGTTACTTTTTCGTTTTTACGTGTCAAACCCTTCAACGCTTCATACGGTTTTGGAAAACCAATGCTACGCAAAATAGTTTGAATCGCTTCTGCCACAACGGGCCAGTTATCTTCCAAATCTGCATCAATGGCATCTCTGTTCAATAAGAGTTTACCCAAGCCATTCATGGTTGCTTTAATAGCAATTAATGAATGTGCAAGTGGCATTCCAATGGTGCGTAACACTGTTGAATCAGTTAAATCACGTTGTAAACGAGAAACAGGTAATTTTGCTGAAAGATGCTCGTAAAGTGCATTTGCTATTCCCACATTACCTTCTGAGTTTTCAAAATCAATAGGATTTACTTTATGTGGCATAGCAGAAGAACCCACTTCACCTTCTTTTAATTTTTGCTTGAAATAATTCATGGAAATGTACGTCCACATATCACGATCCAAATCTAAAATGATCGTATTGATGCGTTTTAAGCAATCAAATAAACGCGCCATTTCATCGTAATTCTCAATTTGAGTGGTCAAAGGACTGCGTTTTAATTGCAATTGATCGTTCACAAATCGGTTTGCAAACGCCACCCAATCCACCTCTGGAAAAGCAACGTGATGCGCATTAAAATTACCTGTTGCACCACCAAACTTAGCGGCGTAAGGAATGTTTTTGAGCTCAGTTAATTGTCCTGCTAAACGTGATGCAAAAACCGCAATTTCTTTTCCTAAAATGGTGGGAGAAGCAGGCTGGCCATGGGTTCTTGCCAACATTGGAATTGTTGACCAATCATTGGAAAAAGACCACAAAGCAGCAATCATTGTATCTAATTCAGGAATATAAACCTGTTCAATGGCATCTTTTAAACTAATTGGAATAGCCGTATTATTAATATCTTGAGAAGTCAACCCGAAATGGATAAATTCTAATTGCGCTTCCAGACCCAGTGGTTCCATTTTCTCTTTCAAAAAATACTCCACTGCTTTGACATCGTGATTGGTGGTGCGTTCAATTTTTTTGATTGCCAACGCATCTTCTTCTGAAAAATCAGTAACAATAGCACGCAAAGCTGGAAATAACGTTGGCGAAACAGTTTGTAAGGGTTTCAAACCTAATTCACATAAAGCAATAAAATATTCGACTTCTACTAAAACACGGTATTTTATAAGACCAAATTCAGAAAAGAAAGGAGCTAATTCCTCTACTTTTGAACGGTAACGACCATCAATTGGACTGATTGCTGAAAGTGCTGATAATTGCATAAACGTGGATTTTCCGTTTTGGGAGTTGTTTTGAAAAGGGACAAAGATACGCAAACTGTTCGTTTTGCTATAGACCAGCGTTCGAATTTAAATTTTGTGTAAACCAAGCGTTTTTGGTTTCAGTTTTATAATCGAACTGAGGTGAATAATCCTTACTTTTGATCATGCGTTTTTTGCGGAATTTATTCATTGGTTATCGTGCTTTTTTCAAAGCATTTAAATTGATCATTGAACAAAAATTGTACTTGTACACAGTAATTCCTGCGATTTTGATGCTGGGCATTTATCAATTGGGGTATCTTATTCAACTCCATACTCCCTCTACTTCAGCAACGAATATGAATGAAATTGTGTGGTACATCATTCGCTTATTGATCGAGATTTCCATTTCCGTATTATTGATGGGCTTTGCGAAGTACTTAGTAGTTATGTTGCTGTCTCCACTCATTTCTCATCTTTCCCGAAAAGTGGAATTTATTTTAACAGGAAATACCTATCAATTCACCAAACGTCAAATGATTCATGATGTAAAACGAGGTTTTCGCATTGTGATTCGCAATATCATGTGGGAATATTTTTTCTTTACGCTTGTCTATTTAGTTGCGAAATTGGGATGGAGTGACGCTCATGAAAGTCCATTATTCTACCTCGTTTTTGTCATTGGATTTTTCTATTATGGTTTTGCTTTTCTTGACTACATTAACGAACGACTGAAATTAGATATCGTTCAAAGCGTTCAATTTGCTCGAAAAAACCGCGGGTTGGCACTTGCAATTGGATCCATTTACAGTATCATGATTTGGGTTCCAGTTGAATTAAGTGCCTTATTCGATTGGAGCTCATTTAGTCAACCAGGCATCAATGGTTCTGGCGGTGGACCACTTTTATTTATGTATCACTTTATTGTGAACCTATTGCTGTGGATGTGTGCTGCATTTGCACCAATTTGGACAGTCGTTGCCGCAACAATTGCCATGAATGACCTCATTGATTTGAAAAAAACCAGGGCATTACTCGATGAAAACAACGAATTATCAACAACTGATTGATTTTCATTGGTACTTCTAGGCTAGTTCCAATAAAATTGTATTATTTTGTTCTTCTTAATAACCAGTGAATAATAATTGATTATGAAAATTATCCTTAGCTTGTCATTCGTGCTCTTCTTGTTTGGCTCAAAATTGATGGCTATGTCTGCTTCGACACCGCCAGATTCTGTAACAGGAATTGTAGATAAATCTGCCGCACTTTTAATGATTGATCAAGGTAGGCAATTGATCCACGATGGAAAAGTGCGTGATGCATTAATTGTCTTTAAAGAAGCTACACAAAAAGATCCCAATTCATGGAAACCCGTTTTTTGGGTTGCTTATTGCCATTACAAGTTAAATAACTTCGGTTACGCTCAACAATATGGTCAAGAAGCGATTCTAAAAGGTGAAGGTGATGTAGATAAAGATGTGTATGATATTTTGGGAAGTAGTTATCACCGCACTGGTAGTCTCGATTCCGCTGCCATGTATTATGGAATTGCATTGAAAGAATTGTCGAAAATCCGTTCGAAAGAATTGCGCATTGAACACAAATTAGCTGAATGTGAATTTGCAATTGATGCATTAAAAAAAGGTAAAAACCAACGTGTTTCAATGCGTGGCGAGGTGAATTCTGGTTTCAATGAATACTCACCTATTTTAAGCAATGATGGTCAGCGCATCTATTTTACTTCTCGTCGTGGTAATACTACTGGTGGAAAAGTGAACCCAGATGATCAAGAATATTTTGAAGATATCTATACTGGAATTTGGAATCCGAGTACGCAACAATGGGATAGTCTTACCAATAACATTGAACGCTTAAACACGGATGGTTTTGATGCCATGTCACACATTTCACAAGATGGTTTGTCTGCAATAATTGTATTCAACAATACTGCAACTGATGCTAAAAAACAAACAGGTAGTTCTGATATTTGTGAAGCCGTATTCACCAATAAAGGTAAATGGGGGCCACCAAAAGTTATCGCGAATAAAACGATCAATACCACTTTTATGGAAGGTGCGGCTACATTGACTGCTGATGGCAATACGATGTATTTTGTTTCAGATCGAAAAGGTGACAAACGCTCAACGGATATTTACATGGTACAACGTCAAGGAAAAAAATGGGGCGTTGCTCAAGCACTTTCCGACAGCGTAAATACGGTTGGAAGAGAAACAACACCCTACATTACACCAGATGGTCGTTACTTATTTTTCAGCTCTGACGGTCACACAGGAATGGGCGGCTTAGATGTTTATGTATGTGAAAATACAGGAAAAGGTTGGTCTGCACCTATCAATCTTGGTGTTACAGTTAATTCTGTCAATGATGATACACACTTCAAAATTTACCGCGATTTAAACAAAGCTGTGATGGCTGGTTTCAATATTCAAGGTCAAAAAAGTAGCATGGATTTATACGAATTGGATTTGAGTAAAATCAATTTGCCAATTAAATTATAATGAACTTTATGGAACGATTGAACGTTCTGCATCTTAAAACGTATTCTAATGAGTACGTTTTTTTTTATTTACTCACATTCGTCTATGAAACAACTCATTTATTGCCTACTAGCAATTGTTCCATTCAGCCTTATCGCACAGAAAGAACAAAAATCTTCCGCCGCGATCAATAAAGTCACGGTTTTCTTTTCCGGAGCTCAAGTTGAACATACAAAACAACTGAATTTGAGTGCAGGGAAACAAGTTGTGGTGTTTGAAAAATTAACCGATTTTGTAGACCCCAATTCGATTCAATTAAAATCTTCGGAAAACGCAACCATTCTCAGTGTTCGTACGCGCAAAAATTTTGATGAAGTTGCCATTGCTAAACAAGATGTAGAAGCATTGAATGCCAAACGCAAAAAACTCGATGGCGAAGAACGTAAACTCCGTGATGAATACACTGTTTTGCTTTACGACGAACAATTGTTGTTGAAAAACAATGATTTAGGAAGTCAACAAGAAGCGGTGAAAATTGCAGAATTGAAAGAAGCATCGGTATTTTACCATTCTAAAATGACCGAAATTCATGCGCGTAAATCACAATTGGAAGACGAAATTGAAAAAGTGATCCGACAAATCAATGTGATTGAACAAGAAATCAATACACGCCGCGGTTTACCTGTAAAAAACTACACCGAAATTGAAGTAGAACTCGATGTTGAGAAAGCAGGAACGACGAACTTTTTATTCTCCTACATCACACCCAATGCATCATGGAAACCCTACTATGACATGCGCAGTAATGGCATTGGTGCACCAGTCTTATTAGAAGCCAAAGGATTGGTGACGCAAGACACGGGAGAAGATTGGAACAATGTCAACCTCATTCTTTCTACCAATGATCCATACGACAACACACAAGAACCCACAATGGAACCATGGTACCTCAACTATTACACACCAGCTCCACGAAAAGCAACTGTAGCGCGCATAGCACCAACCTATAATTATGCTGGTGAAACAGTTTATGGTGAAGTAATGGATGCTGTTTCAGGAGAACCATTAGCATTTGCGAAAATTCAGATGTCCCAAAATGCCAATACGGTTGTATCCACAGATATTAACGGGCGCTTTTCGTTTGTTGTTCCTCGCGGAGAAGCTGGTTTTAATGTTTCCTATTTAGGATACAATCAGCAATACATTCCGATCCAATCACCCTTTACAAAAATCATGTTGTACCCACAAGCAATTGCGATGGAGCAGCTTAAAGCAAATGTAGTTGGTACTATTAGTAATCAATTCGTAAATACAAATGGTCTGACAAGTAATGCTACCTATTCGGGTGCTGCTTTAG
>JAYSRF010000191.1:0-3340 GCA_043721195.1 Fluviicola sp.
AATTAGAGGCAACTGATAAAGAAGCTATTTTGTTAATGGCGCAAGAGTATTTTGCGACAGGTTACAACATCGTAGTAGTAGGTAATGAGTCAGTTTTGGATAAAATCAAACAATTCGATACGGATGGTGTGATTGAAAAAATGGATGCTTTTGGAAATCCAGTTGTGGATATGAAGAAAGCGGATATTTCTGCTGACCAATTAATTGAAAAGTACATTCTTGCAGTTACGCAAACTACCTCAATGAAAGCGGCTACCAAAAAAATGAGTAAAATCAAGTCGTTGAAAAAAGAAGTTGAATTACGTGCGCAACAATTCCCAGGTGCTATTAAAATGACTGATCTATTTGTTGCTCCAAGCAATGAAGCAAGCAGTGTTGAAATGATGGGGCAAGTAATGCAACGTGAGTTTTACAATGGTACTGTTGGAGGAAGCACGGTTCAAGGTGTAACGGAAGCATTAACTGCTGAAGAAATTGCAGCTAAAAAGAAATCTGTTGGTATTTTCCCTGAAATGAACTACAAGACTTCTGGTATGACATACGAATTAAAAGGAATCGAAAACCAAAATGGTACAGATTACTATGTTTTGTATAGCACAGATGGTCAGAAAGAACAATACGATTACTTGGATGTAAAAACATTCATGAAAGCGAAAACAACAATTATCTCTGTTCGTGATGGTGAAAGTGTTAGTAATACAGTTTCGTTCAGTAATTACAAAGATGTAGGCGGAATTTTATATGCACATACCATGAATATGATGATGGGCGAAATGGGGTTAACAGGTACAGTTTTGAAAATTGAGCCAAACGCTAAAATTGATTCAAAATCATTTGTTGCCGAATAATTTCAACTTATTTATTGATGAAAGACCTTTCACATTGTGGAGGGTCTTTTGTTTTTTAACCAATTGTGAGGGCGTTCGTAGTTTTAAACAAAATGGAAACAGAGAATTATATGCACGAGTCATCTTTTTACTTCCGTTTGAATTGTATTGTTTGCTCAATGAAATTCCGAATCAACATTCTATATTCACTAGTTATCAATGTGGTTAAATTCATCACTAACCACAATAGATAACGAAGGGAACATAGATGCAATACTAGTTTTAGCAGATTTGAATTCCAATTTAGCATTGTTGGTTCTAATTTCATCATGATTGTATCAATTGAATTGTAGTGTGAAGTTGTACGGAAAAGTGCAACAGGTATGATGTAGGTATTGGTTTTCACGACTTTCTTTCTCGTAAATGAAGGTAGTTTAGCAAAAAAAAACATGAAAAAATACTATTCATTTTTACTAGTAATCTTATTCCTTGGTTCGTGTACCATTACAAAGCGTCATTTTAATAAAGGATGGCACATTGAATGGAATAAGCAACATGCTACTACGACCAATGATAATCCGATAGAATCAAATGTTATTACAAAATACAGATCAGCCGAAACCAATGAAGTAACAGTCGATTCTATTCCTGAGCAAGCAATTCTTAGCGAACCAGCAATTGATTTAACCACCGTTCCAACCTCTGTAAGCGAAGTAACTACATCTGAAGATCAAGAGTCAGTTATCGATGATTTTAAGTCAATTGAGGAGGGGGAGAATATTTCAAAAGAAAAGCAACTGACTCCTCAAGATGAAGAGATTCCACAAGAAGAGAAATCTAAATCTGGTATTCCTAGATGGTTGGCAATCCTGCTTGCAGCAGTTGCTATTTGGTTAATTATATTGATGGGTCTCTCAATTGGTGTGTTGGTGTATGTACTTATTGATGAATGGACGACTGGATATCTATTAGGATTCTTGTCAGCGAGTCTCTTTATGTTTATCGGCATTTATTTAACCCTTCGATTATTGAATCGCAAGAAAAAAAATAATATGTCAGAAGTAGAAATTAAAGAAGCGAAAGAAGCCAAAAAGAGAAAACAGAATCGTTTATATTGTGCAATCTGTATCGTTATTCTAATCCTACTTATAGGAGTTCTCGTTTTTATGCGAATTGTTTAATAGTAGGTTTTCAAAACTAGTTGTTGTTGAATAATTTCAACTTTTTTATTGATGAAAGACCTTTCACGTTGTGGAGGGTCTTTTTTTTAACCAACTGCCATGAGGCTCGCAGCATCGATCACAGAGGAAACACAGAATTGAACACTTAGGCTATAACCAATCTTCTATGTTTACTGTGTGTCCTATGCGGATAAGTATATAAGAACCACAATAGACCACAAAGGAAACATAGGGTTGAACATTGAGGCTACAACCAATTTTCTATGTTTACTAAGTGTCCTATGCGGTTAAATTACGAATCAACTTATTTGACATAAAAAAAAGCCCAACTATGTGGACTTTCTTTTACATTTCTTTTATGATTAGCTATATTTTGTAACGTAATCTTGTAAACCACCTTTCATTCCAAGACCAACAGCTTCAAATTTCCATTCGTCATTGCGTTTGTAGATGCGTCCGAATTCTACAGCCGTTTCAATGGAGAAATCTTCGTCTAATTCATATTTCAAAATCTCCGCATTGTTTTCATCAATGACACGGATAAACGAATTGCGTACTTGACCAAAATTTTGTCTTCTAGTATCCGCTTGGTGAATGGTTACTACAAAACAGATTTCTTGCACATCGGGAGTGATTTTAGAGAAATCGACAAGGATTTTTTCGTCATCGCCATCTCCAGCTCCAGATAAATTATCGCCTGTGTGAATAACAGCTTCATCTGGTGATTTTAAGTTGTTGTAATAAACGAAATGATTATCACTAATGATTTTACCATTTGCACCTACTAAAAACACAGAAGCATCTAAATCGAACGCTTCTCCTGTACTAGTTGAATTGCTATCCCATCCAAGTCCAACAGTGAATTTTGGTGCGCTGATACCTTGTCTTTGTCCTTTTTCTAAATTGATTGCCATTTTAAGAATTTATATTAACGTTTAACATTGCTTTTAAAATATTTGTTTGCTCATCTACATTTTGCAACTCGTCTAAGAAATCTACCGAAGAAATCTTATCAAGGTAGTTCTTTAATACGGTTTGAATTTCCTGCGAAAGTGATGATTTTATTGACCCCATGTATTGTTTTAAAGTTGAAACATCCATTTTTAGTTGATCAATAATTTGTTGTTTAGCAGAACTGTTTTTATTGAAATCAATCCCGTCATAATTGATTGGATTCATCAGATAAAACGCTTTTTCCGAGTTGATGTAAATGAACTTGTCGTTTGAGTCTCTGAATTCAAACACCTCTAAAATAGCATTATTACATGTAAAACCACATAGAAATTTGATTTTGAATTTAAACACATTTAAGCGACCTAATAATTTTTTATC
>JAYSRF010000192.1:0-26372 GCA_043721195.1 Fluviicola sp.
CTATGGAATACAACTTTCGACAAATAGAGCAAGAATGGCGCAAAAAATGGGCCGATCAAAAACCGTTTAAAGCCGCTGATATCAGTGACAAACCAAAGTACTATGTGCTTGACATGTTCCCTTATCCTTCTGGGGCTGGTTTACACGTCGGTCACCCACTCGGTTACATCGCTTCCGATATTTTTGCTCGTTACAAACGTTTGAAAGGTTTCAATGTACTCCACCCGATGGGTTACGATTCATTTGGTTTACCAGCTGAACAGTACGCCATTCAAACGGGGCAACACCCTGCAATTACAACCGCAGAAAATGTGGCGCGCTACCGCGATCAATTGGATAAAATTGGTTTTTCCTTCGATTGGGATCGTGAAGTTCGCACCTCATCACCTGAATATTACAAGTGGACGCAATGGATTTTTAAACAAATCTTCGATGCGTGGTACAACAACGATACAGACAAAGCGGAACACATTGATACGCTTATTGCTCGATTCCGAGAGAATGGAAATGCGGGTATAAATGCCTGTTCAGATTACACGGAAGCGTTCTCTGCTGCCGATTGGAACGCCAAATCGGAAAAAGAACAATCGGATATATTAATGGAATACCGCTTAGCATATTTGGCAGATTCATGGGTGAATTGGTGTCCCGCATTGGGAACTGTATTGGCCAACGATGAAGTCATTAATGGCGTTTCTGAACGTGGTGGTCATCCCGTAGAACAAAAACGCATGCGCCAATGGTCCATGCGGATCAAAGCATTTGCAGAACGATTACTTACCGGATTAGATACCGTAGATTGGACAGACTCTATCAAAGACATGCAGCGCAACTGGATTGGTAAATCGAAAGGAGCTTCTGTTACGTTTAGTATTGCGAGCAGTGGTCTCGATACTGAAACCAGCAGTCAGGTCGAGTTGGATGCGAAACAACGTGGAGCGTCCAGTATCGAGACCGCTGCTGGAATTGAAGTTTTCACCACCCGTCCTGATACCATTTTCGGGGTTTCGTTTATGGTTTTGGCACCTGAACATCCTTTGGTTGATGTGATCACGACAGCTGAATTTGCAGAAGCGATTCAAGAGTACAAAACGGCGGCTTCTTTGAAATCAGAACGCGATCGCCAAGCAGATGTGAAAAACATTACGGGACAATTTACAGGAGCTTATGCCGTGCATCCATTTACGGGTGAAAACATTCCGATTTGGATTGGTGATTACGTCTTGGCATCTTATGGAACAGGAGCTGTTATGGCAGTTCCGTGTGGTGATCAACGCGATTGGGATTTTGCTAAACACTTCAACATTCCAATTAAAAACATTTTCAAAGATGTTGATATTTCTGAAGCTGCTTACGCTGAAAAAGAAGGCACAATTACCGATTCAGATTTCCTGACTGATCTTCCGATCAAACAAGCGATGGAAGTGGCGATTCAACACATTGAGGCAAAAGGAATTGGAACTGGAAAAACAAATTTCCGCTTGCGTGATGCTATTTTCTCTCGTCAGCGCTATTGGGGTGAACCCTTTCCAGTCTATTACAAAAACGACATTCCATATTTGGTAGATGATGCCAATTTACCGATTCTCTTGCCAGAAGTAGATAAGTACTTGCCAACGGAAGACGGCGAACCACCTTTAGCGCGTGCAGAAAAAACCGCTTGGAATCATTTCGAAGGCGACCGCATGGAATACAACACCATGCCAGGTTGGGCTGGAAGTTCGTGGTATTTCTTGCGCTACATGGATCCGCACAACGAAACCGCTTTTGTTTCCAAAGAAAAAGCCGATTACTGGAACCAAGTTGACTTGTACATTGGAGGTTCCGAACACGCAACAGGACATTTGCTTTATTCGCGTTTCTGGACGAAATTCTTGAAGGACATGGGCTTCATCAACTTTGATGAGCCGTTTAAAAAGATGATCAATCAGGGAATGATTTTGGGGAGAAGTAGTTTTGTTTATAGAACATCTTGCACTATTTTAAGAAGCGGTGTTGAATCGGATAAACCTTTTTCTCATTTTTATAACTGTTATTCTTTAAATGAAGCAAATCAAATATTGAAAAATGGTTTTAAAGAAAATGATATTGAAAATTTAATTTCTAAGATAGAAAAACAAAATAATCTTAGTGTTGATGGAATAACCGATCTGATTCTACAAAAGATTCACGTTGATATTTCAATTGTTGACAACGACAAACTTGACATCGAAGCCTTCAAAAGTTGGCGCGAAGAATACAAAAACGCAGAGTTCATTTTGGAATCTGATGGAACTTTTATTTGCGATTCCGAAGTCGAAAAAATGTCCAAATCCAAGTACAATGTGCAAACACCAGATGAATTGGTAGATAAATTCGGAGCTGACACTCTGCGCATGTACGAAATGTTCTTAGGTCCATTGGAGCAATTTAAACCATGGGATACAAAGGGCATCAACGGCGTACACAATTTCTTGCGTAAGCTGTGGCGTTTGTTCTATGAGAACGATCAATGGGTTGTGACAGAAAATGAACCATCGAATGATTCTTTGAAAACACTCCACAAAACCATCAAGAAAATTGAAGACGATTTAGAGCGTTTTTCATTCAATACAGGTGTTTCCAATTTTATGATTTGTGTCAACGAACTCACCGATCAGAAATGCCATTCGAAAGCGGTATTGGAACAGTTGCTGATTTTATTATCGCCGTATGCACCGCATGTAGCAGAAGAATTGTGGGCAAAATTGGGTCACGAAGCAGGAAGTATTTCTACAGCTGTTTTCCCAACATTCAACCCCGATTATTTGGTAGAAGCAAACTTCGCTTATCCTGTTTCGTTTAATGGAAAAATGCGCTTTACAGCTGAATTACCCAATGCGATGACAAAAGAAGAAGTTCAAGCAGCGGTTCTTGAAATGCCAGAAACCATCAAATGGCTGGAAGGTAAAGAACCCAAAAAAGTAATTGTTGTTCATGGGCGGATTGTGAATATGGTGGTGTAGTCATCTTACAGATAATCAGTAGATTAAAGGCGCTTAAAATTGCGAATTTACGGGGGTAAATCATCCACGTAAATTCGCAATTTTACGTGGATAAATCTTGAGTCGCTACATTCAATATAAAAAACCGGCAATGCTTTACTGCAGAATTACCCAATTCCATAACCATTCACAAAATCCAAGAATAGTTCTTGAAATGTCAAGATTGAACGATCATCTTTTGGTGAAGAGTTACAAATCTGGTTATTAGAATTAGTTTCCAGTTTTTTTATCGCACTAAAATGAAATAAGTTTATTTTTTTTCATTCAATTTTAGTAGGTCGTAAATAGATTACGTTCTGCTGTCGTTTCTTTGTAGTGTAAAAAGAATAGATCATGAAAAAGCTAGAAAAAACCACCACTTAGATAGGTTCGTGCAAGTTATCATTTTTTAACACAACTGCATGTACCAAAACGCAACAATTGAGCGTTATCACCTAAATCAAATTGCCTGACATCAATCGTGTTATTCATGTTAACTGGATAACATTCTTGACCACCTTACTGAATCCAGGAATCAGTAATTGTCAGTTTTAGAAATCGGATAAAGGAGCGTTAAACGTGAATGCTCTCTAGTCCAACTAATGCCTAGTATTCATTAAAATCAGTAAAGCACATGAAAGAATAACCGCATCACATCAATCGCAAAGGAGGAAGTCTTAATGGCTTAACCACTATTTTTTATTCACTAAATAAGTAAACCATTTGACTAAGCATTGATCGAAACGCAGTGTAATCGGGAGTTACATTAAGCGAAACGCAGTGAAGTCAAAATGCCTGACCACTATTTTATTAGTTGTTAAAATTAAGTATTCACTAAAAACCAGTAAATCGAAAGACTAAACATTGATCGAAACGCAGTCGAACTAGGAAACATTGAGCTTAAATCAGTGTAGTCGGAAGTTACATTGAGCGTAACGCAGTGTAGTCGAAATGTATTCACTTTAATTCATCTAAATTATGACAACAACAAACAAGCAAACCTTGTTTCGTTTCCGTACCATGCGGAACCCAGGGTTATTGAGCAGCGATGCCAAAATCAACTTTTTTATTACCCATCCCGATGGCACATCTGGACCATTCTATGCTGCACTCGCTGATGTAACTGAATCGTATTCTAGAGAAGATGCACTCATTGATGCCGTAGCAAGTTTTACAGAACTTGAATCGGTGGAAGATGTGCGAGCACTTGCAACAGATCTGTTCGATTTCGGAACATTGCTTTTGAAAAAACGGAAAACAATCACCTACACAACAGCTGTAACGGAAATTGATGGTTTAACCGAATTGAGCAATAGTGAAGTGTTGCAGTTGTGGGACAACTTCTTTTACCAAAACATTACGTTAAAATCTGGCCCTGTTCGTGAAGCAATTTTACAGCTCTTATTGGCGAATCATTTCATTGCGAAATTTGACATCGCTTTAGATAGCGACAAGATTACCCGAAAATTAGCTCGCTCACGAATTGTTATTCCAACTGAATTATTTGGAATAGAAAACCCTTATTCTCGTGCAACGGCAGCGATTCCCCCACAACCCAATCTTTCCTTGTTGCAAAAACACATGGATACTGCAGTACATGAATTAAACGCGAAATTGGGAACTGCTGCTTTGGAGGAAGTGCAACAGTATAAAAAAACATTCTTCCGAACAGAGTTACCAAAAGAAGTAGCGAGCATTGGGGAGCACTTAAAAGATGTTGGGGATGCAATTAAAGCGGGAACAACAACGGTTGAAACGGATTCCTTTAGTGGGAATAAAGTCAAACGTGTGACAGCATCTATCCCTACGTTTTCATTTACTCGAGCGGAAGAGATTGTTAAAACGGATTGGGAAGACAAACTGTCTCCAACTACCATCTTTTTGATCAATTCATTGGGATTACTGGACACCTGTGTCTCTTTTGATCAAGTAGAACAAGGCTTAAAAAGCTACATCCAAACAAACCGCAATGTGGCATTCCAACGCACAAGTTTCCATGTAGAGAAATTGGCTGTTGATGGTACGTTGTTGTCTAAATGCAGTTTGGAAACGCGTTCCAATAATCCACTTTCGTTTGTCTTAAAGCCCGTCTTGCAATTTGAGGACAATTACAAAATAGTTCTTTGCCTCGATGCTGGCTCTTCTTGTTTGAAAATTGATTCACTGGCAGTTAGTATTGATTCTAATGAGTTAAGCAATTTAGAATATTCGAATAAAGATGGAATTATAACCATCGATTTGACTCCAAATGGTGGTATTTCAATTCCTGATGTGACTTCGATAAACAATGTTTATGGATCGGTTCGTTTTACAAATGGATTACTTCTCTATTTTGGTCCATTAACACTTGTTCTAACAAAACAAATTTCAGGAATTCTTCAAGTTGGTGCCACTGATGGCAGTACTTCTCAATTAACGGTGCCAACTGGTTTTGGAATTACCCGTTTAGGTGTGGCCGATTACCGAAAAGTAGAACAAACGCTCTGCTGTTACGTTCCTGGTGAAGTTTCTCACATTGAGAACATTATGGCGCGTGAATACAAAGAACGTAGTACACGTCGTTTGCGCCGATCAGAAGATACCACAACTACATCTTCTTCTACTGAGCGTGAACACCAAACGGATACAACGAGTACATCGCGTTACGAATTGCAAAGCGAAATTTCTCAGGTGCTTTCTGAAAGTCGTGAAAACTCCATGGATATGAGTGCACACGGTGGATTAAGTGGCGGGAACAAGGTCATTGGTAATTACGATGCCAGTTTCGATGTTTCTTCCAATTTTGCGAATTCCACTTCTCAGGAAAATTCCAACAATCAATCTACAACGTTTGCGAAGGAAATCACTGAAAAAGCACTTGACCGTGTGTTGACAAAAGTGAGTGAAGAACGGGTCAACAAAATCATTGAAGAATTCGAAGAACAAAACCGTCATGGGTTTGATAACCGTCAAGGTGCTGAACACATTTCAGGGGTCTACCGTTGGGTGGATAAGGTCTATAAAAACCAAATTCACAATTACGGAGCGCGTTTACAATACGAATTTATGATTCCAGAGCCTGCGTCTTTCCATACGATGGCGAAAATGGCGGTGAGTGCTTCTGGTTCTGAAACACCTGTGCGCAAACCATTGGATCCGCGATTGGAACAATTCGGACAATTAACACCTATGACGCATGCTGCATTGGTAAACGAAGACAATTACCAGCAATGGGCCGCTGCTTATGGAGCAAGTGTACTTCCACCACCTGAGATGACTAAAGTCATTGGTAAATCGGTGATTCGTCCACAAGATGGAAGTCCTTGGCATGAATCCAAAGTGGTGAATGAACAACTTCAATTGCCAGAAGGATACGGAATCAACCGCATTTACATCAATACACTTGGAAATGGTGACAACTCAAATTGGGAGCGTTACTACGTTTCGGTTGCAGGAGTTGCTAATGTTTATTGGAATGGAGTTAACCAAAATTTCCTCCATGCAGAAGACACTTCTTCCCGCGAGTTGGATAAATTCACAGATGTGGTGCCAATCACCGTACAATTTACTGGACTCGATGGCGGACTCGTTGCAGTTGAATTACAGTTAATTCGTCGTCCTTCTCACTTTGCTGAATGGCAATTGGACACCTTCAATACCATCATTGAAGCATACGAAAACCGTTTGCAAGATTACAAAGATGCAGTAGCCGAATTGGGAATTCAAAAAGCACAATTACTTGCTGATAATCCAGCGTATTTCCGTCGCATTGAACATACGGTTTTGAAGAAAAACTGCATCGCCTATTTGATTGGACATACGAACATGGGGAAATCCTTCATTACAGGTGAAACCATGAACACAACTCACGTTCAGCTCAATGCAACGATGGACCGTTATGCTTCCATTGTGAAATTCTTCGAGCAAGCATTTGAGTGGAATATCATGGATTACACGTTTTATCCGTTCTATTGGGCCGGTCGTGCAAAATGGAATGCACTTTACACGCTCGACAATGATGACGCCTTGTTCCGCGCATTCTTGCAATCAGGTATGGCACGCACAACCGTTTCCGTGCGCCCAGGATTTGAAGAAGCAGTGATGTTCTACATGGAAACTGGTCAAATCTGGAACGGAAGTGCCGCTCCTATTATTGGAGATGATCTTTACATGTCGATCATGAATGAATTGGATGATCCAGAGTACACATTAGATGAAAGCTGGGAAACCCGTGTTCCGTCTTCGTTAACCGTGATTCAAGCAAAAACAATTGCGTTGAATACCGAAGGATTGCCGTGCTACTGTGATGAGGATAATCCACCAGTAGAAACCATCGTGCAACCAGAGGTAAATCCGCTCGAAGGTTTGGAAGTGTTTATTTCTGGTAATACACCAGAAACGCCAGTTGTTTAAACCTAAGATTACCTAACCACCAAACAGGATCGCTTGTTCAGGCGAGCGGTCCTGTTATTTAATCACATAAAAAAGAAGAATCATGGAATTTGATAACACATCCAGAGACGTATGGGAGGAAATGCGGGCTGGAACACCATTTTCGCCTCCACCAAGAGATACAGGGCCTTATACGGAAGATTTTTATGGGTTGGCTCATGAAGAGTATGTTGATTTTAATAAATTGGAAGATTATATTATAAGTTCAGAAAAGAATGCAACTGCTCTTTTTAATTACAAATCCTATGTTTCTAACTTAGGGTCTTATTTACAATCGGCAATGAATCCGCCAGAAAAGTTAATTCTCACTGGAAATACTGCTTTCTCCTTTTTAAACGAAGATAAAAAACGAATTGTTGTACAGTTTAATACCTTACTTAATAAGCGTATTGACTATGTTTCTCCAAGTATTGGTTATAGTATTATCATTGATGAAAATACCAGTCGAGCAGAAGGAACGTACAATGTTTATTATGCGAATACGAATGATAAAAGAATTTCCTATGATGTAACTGAAAATCCAAATGACTTCACAATTAGTGATAAGTATAAGGCAATAATTTTGCGTACAAATAATCTGGAAGATTTTTACCAACTATACAAACATTTAAATGAAACACTTCAAGCTGAGCATATTAGGCAAGAAATTGTAGATGAACTATTAAAAGCGCTGAACAAAACAAAATCTGCAAATACCCTCGCCTTTTTATACAGCAGCATACCAGATTGTGCATTACTTGATTTATCAGTATTACTAGATAAAACAGTATTACTCGAACACCTATATCTTCTAAAATCATCTGATGAGAATTCTTGGTTTTCAAATACCAGTGGAACACTAATTCGATTACTTCAATTAATGTGTTATTCAAATACAGATTTTTTAGTTACAATATGTATTAAACACCCGAGGTTAATCAAGGATTTATATTTTAATATGGATGCAGAGTCAACTATAAATGGAGTAACTCAAACCAATAAATCCTTATTTGCGAATTTACTGTACGCATTAACTATCATGCACGGTTCCAAAGAATTTAATAAAATTCATCATGTATATAAAATAGGGAAGCATTACTTCCAAGATAGTAATGTTAAGGCTTCAAATGATTTCTTTCCTAACAAAATATTCTTAAAACAATATAAAACCTGGGAAAGACCGTCAACTTGGTTCGAAGATGCCATTAACCTTTACCCGTTACGTTATACAACTGACGAAATGCCTCTTACCAATGGACATTATTACGACCCTATGGATCTAGTTATGCTCATTGATATGGATAGTGAAGATAAAACTCCTGTATGGGTTCCTGCAATTTTTCTCAAATATTTAGCCGATGAAAAGGAGTGGAAAGAAATAATGTTTTATCTCAGAATCGGCGCTGATGTATTGGCGATCATTATGGGCGTGTTTACGTTGGGTACTTCTTTGTATTTGATAGCTGCACTAGAAATTGGGGTTGCTGCAGCAGACATCTTGATTACTATTGCTTCAGATGCGCTGATGCAAACAGACTTGGGACGGACTTTTCTTGAAACATGGAATTTTATTATGATTACAGGAGGGGTTGCTCTAGCGCCTCTATTATTAATAAATACAGCGTTTAGAACTGGGGCTGCCTTATTGAGGTTAGCTAAAAATGTGGCTACTATAAACTTCTTGCGTGCCAGTTTGATGAAGATTATTTTAGAGGTGAATATTGTCAATTTTACTAGAGGGACAATGGCCATAATAAACACTACGGAAGAGATTGTGAAGGAATCACGTTTTCTGTTTAAATCCAGTCATATCACTGAATTGCAAAAGGCAGGAGTTCTTTTCTTAAAAGTAGAAGAGAAGGTTTCCGAGACTGTAACGCGACAAGGTATGGCTGTCTTTTATGAAGGGCAGATGATAGCAATTGGAGACGTGAAGAGGGTTAGAGAATTGCTAAAGGGGGTCTGGGGCTTGAAAAGTATCCAATTGAAACAAGCTTTGGATGAATTATATGATCTCGTTATCATTGAACAAAAAACGCTAATGCACTCAGATGTTGGAGATTTCACTTTACCAGCAAATCCTATAAAAAGTATAGAACCAGGCGCAATGAAAAGTGGTGGTCATGGTCAATCAAATATTGTTAAACTATTGAAGCTAAAAAGAGACTTTGAAATATTGTTTCAATTCAAAAATGGAGTAAGGATTGGAAATGTGAAATTTCACAAGATGCTTTCAAAAAGAACTGGAACGAATCAATCATGGTTTCCACCAAATTGGGATGAAACACTCATTCATCAAGCAGGAAAATTTGTTATAAATAATAACTTTGAGAAATTTAAAGTTATTGATGATGGGATACCAATTTTTGATAATTTTCAGGGAGTAAGAATTGGTGTAATGAAAACTAAAGGTAAACCAAAAACAATTTTTCCAGACAATTCATTTCAACCAATGCCAAAAAGTAAAAAAATAGAACGTAATCCCTTTAATAAGTAGAAAGATGAAAGTAGAAATAGAAGAAATAATTCAAAAAATTGAGCTTAAACATATTGAAGATCCTACAATTTATGATGAATTGGATAAAATCACTAATATGCTTACCAATAATCTTGAACAGGCCATTACAACGATTAATCTCTTAGACGAAAACAGTATTAATTGGATCTGCTCCTCATTTCCTGAGGTTGCTGCAAAATTTAAGAGTAAAAAATTTATAGATTGTATTATCAGTTTACAAAAAAAATTTCAAACAATCGATTTGAAAATTTGGATCGATGAATCAATAATAGCAATGAATCGACAATGATTACATTAAAAAACACAGGAGGTTTTTAAAAAAGCGGTAAGAAAAGGTGTTATAATTATGTATACAATTTTTGTGCTCAATAAAGAGTATGTCGAGCAAAAAGAGCTTTCTGAAAAAATTCAACTCGTTGCGAGTGAATTAGATTTAGGTTTTGAAGAATATCAAGCTGAATACCTATTATTTAATGTCTATGAATATGGCGGGGGAGATTTGTTAGAGATTTATCCGAATGATAAAGAAGGCTTTATGAGTGATGTTACTCAGAATTTATTCAAACAAAGTTACGGTTCTGTTATCATCATTAATTATAATAATGGAGGAGATGAGCAGAACAAAACATTAATTCCATTTTTGAAGCAATTTCTTCATCTATATCCCGAAATGATTGTATACAATGAAGAACAATCACGGCTGAATGGAGCATCCATTTTCACAAAAAAAACGATAGATGATCTGAAATCAAATGATATTTTAGCAGGGTTATTTAATTCATCAGGAGACAATAATATCACATAGTTAGATTAGTGCTATAACCAACTCAAAACACTATATTAACATGAAAAATTCAATAGATTTATTAAGCAAAGAATTCATATCACGTGAATCTTTAATGACTTCATTTGAGCGAATCACACAAAAACTTCATTTGAATTTATATACATATGCTGATTCTATTTCAATTGTAAATCAAGATGTCAGCGTTACACTAGATATTCATTTTTTAACTGAATTAAAATTCAATGAATTAAAAGACGAGGAAGTATTTCTCCCTAGATATGGTAACTTTTGTTATTTCATGATCTACTATAGCAATAATGATACAACAACTGTTCCTGTATTAAAAGAACTACTATATGAATATCCTGATATAGTTGTTTATAAAGATGAAAGAATGCCAAAGGCTGTGTCTTTTTATAGTTATTCAAAATACGATTTTGATGGTTATGAAGGTGCTGATTTTGAGACGTTCTTTGACACAAAACCAAAGGGTTTTGAAAATTTGACTTAAAGAGTAAAGATAAAATGAGAGGTTGGGAAATGGAGTTGTTTGAAAAAGAATTGGGTGTCATTTGAGATTGAATTATGCCACCTCTCGGGGTGGTTTTTTCGTTTATATTACAACACATCTTTCTCAAAGAACTTTAAATTTGAAAACAATTGCTTTAAAGGAAAATAGCGTATGCAATACCAAACCAAATTAGAACAGTGGGCTAAAAAACACCAGAATTGTCTTGGAACGAAAGAACAAGACATTGCCCTTGTTGAACAAGAATTCAATATCGTTTTTCCTCAAGCTTATCGAGAATTTTTATTGATCGCCGGTGAACAATTTAGCCCGTATTCCCTTCTAGGATTTAAAGATTGGATTATTCGAAAAAAAGTAAATTATATAGCGAAAGAATGGCTAGATGAGTATAACATTAAGCTTGACGGAAATTATTGGGTAATTGCTGAAGAAGAAGGAGCGCTTATTTATTTCTTTTTAAACGGTGATGAAAACCCAAAAGTTTACATCTGCGAAATGGAAAACAAAGGTTATCTAGACAATTGGCATAGAACTGTTACCGATACATTTAGTGAGTTTATTGAAGATCAAATTGACCATTATAAAAAATATGATCGTTAAAAAGTTTTCGGCTATAATTTTAATTTTATAACCACTTCTCAGGCTGATTATATCATTCAACAATTCATTTTAAAACCCTATTCCAATCACTTTTTCTATCTTCCATCCATGAATCCAGCTTTTGAAGATCGATTTGCCAATCCGGAATTAGACGCACAGCAAGCGCAGTTAAAACAACAATTGAATTTTGTTGATTCCAATTACATTCCAGCAGTTGGTGATCGCATCTACACGATTGATGTGCGGTATTTGGATAATCAGCAAGCGCAAGTGGGAATCGATATCGTGATTTATCCAGATCAAGTTTTAGCGAGCGAAATTGTACACGTTCCTTCAACTGGAAATGAATACATTCCCGGTTATTTTTCGTTTTACGAAGGTCCTGTCGTATTGGCTGCGTTACAGCAATTGGCAGAAAAACACCCCAATCCCAACTTAATTATTTTAGATGGACACGGTTTGGCGCACCCAAGAAGTTTTGGTTTAGCGTGTTATGTGGGTGCACTAACTGGTCTACCAACGATTGGAATTGCCAAGAAAAATTTGTTGTCTTTTGACCGATCATCACTTGCCAAAGAGCAATATGCACAACACGTATTTTACCTCGATGAACAACCCGTTGGTGTGGCCATTCGTTTGCAAACCGCTATCAATCCCGTATTTATCAGTCCTGGAAATCGTGTTTCATTGGAAATCGCCATTGCGATCATTCAACAATTCACAAATACATACAAACTGCCAGATAATCTCAGAAGAGCAGACCATGCTTCAAGAAAGGAGGAATGAAAATGAGTTTTGTAAGTTTTGTGAGTTAGGATTGCTATAAATCAACAAGAGAGAAACGGGCGTCTCTCTCTTGTTCCAACCTAAACTACTACTACTTATGAAAACTAACCTCTAATTGGAATAAATCAAATTTCGCGCCAAAGTTTGAATGTTGATTTAATCAATTAGTGATACAAAGATAACGCAGGTTTTCCAGTGATATTTTGTCAATCCTTGCTTTTAACATAATTTAGGGGAAGTGAAAATTTTTCGTTTCAAGAGTCCATCGGTTTTATTCCGTTATCTTTGTCCTCCTAAAAGAACTTAAGGTCAAGCGACATGAAAGTTATCGAACACATTAAAGAGGCGAAAGACACGCTATTTTCATTTGAAATTTTGCCACCATTAAAAGGTGCAAATATTCAATCTATTTATGATGGTATTGATCCACTTATGGAATTCAAGCCCAAATTCATCAATGTTACCTACCATCGGGAGGAGTTTATTTACAAGGAACGCGAAAATGGCTTGCTTGAAAAAATAGCTATTCGGAAGCGTCCAGGAACAGTTGGAATTTGTGCGGCAATCATGAATAAATTCCATGTAGATGCAGTTCCACATTTGATTTGTGGTGGATTCTCCAAAGAGGATACAGAAAATGCACTCATCGATCTTCACTTTTTGGGAATCGATAATGTATTGGCATTGCGTGGTGATTCCATCAAAACTGAATCGGCGTTCAAACCTCATCCAGAAGGTCACCGCTATGCAGTGGAATTGATTCAACAAATTGACGAAATGAACAACGGTCGTTATTTTGTGGATGATGTACAACTTGCCCCAACGAACTTTTGTATGGGTACAGCTGGTTATCCTGAAAAACACTTTGAAGCAATGAACTTGTCGACCGATTTGCATTACCTCAAAGCAAAAGTAGATGCGGGTGCAGAATATGTGGTGACACAAATGTTCTTCGACAATAAAAAGTACTTCGAATTCGTTGATGCTTGCCGTGCTGCTGGAATTAACGTTCCAATTATTCCGGGATTAAAACCGATTAAAACAATGAACCACATTGCCTTTTTGCCCAAAGTATTCCACATTGATTTTCCAGAGGAATTGAGCAAAGAGTTGATGAAATGTAAATCCAGTGCAGATGTCAATCAAATTGGTATTGAATGGGGAATTGCTCAATCCAAAGAATTAAAAGCGGCGAAAGTTCCGTGCATTCATTATTATACCATGTCTACTTCTGATACCGTTAAACGGATCGCAAGTGAAATTTTTTAGCGTATGAAACAAGTATTGATTTTAGTAAGTGTTGCCTTGATTAGTTCATTTTCATGGACACAAACTGACACGCTCAAACTGACAAATGCTCTTGTTGTAAGTCACATGGACAATCAGGAAGACCGCTATTCATTGGAAGTTGCGATTTCTGAAATGCTTGCTGCTAATAACATCAAGAACGCTGTATCGCTTAATGTTCTAAAACAAGGTGGCGATCCGCAAGTGTTAATGACGGATTCACTCACACAATTGTTGGCTAACAAAGGAATCAATACACTCATGCTTGTTTCCATTCGTGGTTATGATCGCCGATTTAAACCAAGTGAAACACAATTGTCTTTAGCTGAAGATTTGGCTGCGGCAAACCTGTTTTCTTTGTACAAGGATGAAATCGTTTCTGTTACACTTGAATTTCACTTCTACAGAAATGGTGTACTTGTTGGAAAAGATTTATTAAAAATTGGTGGAGCAAGTTCTCGCGAAAATGTCATGAAAAAACTGCGCAAGAAACTACCAAAACGGATTCGTAAGAATTGGAAATAGTTGACTGTTTTTTCTACTCCGAATTCCGATAGCTATCGGAATGTGGTTACGAAATAATGGATTTTAGTTAAACTATAATTTGTTCCGTAATATTGCGGGATTACTGAATGTAAACCACTCATTTACAGCGCATTAAAAGTTGAATAAGTGCTATTTCAATAAATTATTCTCGACCTTCCAATAACCCCTTCGCTTTCTCCGTTTCGCCAATTGCTACATACGCCATCGAGCAATGAAGCACTGTCTCTGTATTGTTCGGCACAAGTGTCAATGAATGTTCCAAATCGGCAATCGCCTCTGAAAAACGACCAACTTTCAACAAACAATAACCACGTTTATCAAAAATAGTGGAAGTGTACTTGGAATAACTTGCTGCTTCCGTGTAAGCATGAATCGCTAAATCAAACGCTTCATTTTCTAACAATTGATCTGCGTTTTCCAAAATGGATGTCAAATTTTCAGTTCGACTTTTAATTCCTTGTTGGATCCGTAGAAATTCAGAAAGTGCCAATTCATCTTCGGAATTCACCGTTTCATACGTGAATGCAACAGCTTGTTCGAGTTGACTTTGCTGCATCGCTTCACACGTCGTTCGTATGTCAAATTGCCTCCAGTTTTCTACTGTTGGCACGACATCCGTAGCCCAATAAGCGCGAACAAAAACCGATTGTTCATCACCTAAATGAATAACTTTGTATAGATCGTATTCTCCGTTTTTAGCGAGGTAAAAGAGCGTTCCGTTTGCGAATGCTTTCATCACGAATTACTGCATGATCGCATCCAGCGCATCAATAAATCGGTCGGAAGCCACTTCCAAAATAGCATCCGTATGTGCAGAAGAGATAAAACCAACTTCGTATCCACTTGGACCTAAATAAACGCCGCGTTCCAATAAGGCATGGTGCAAGTGTTTGAAACCAGTCATATCTGGATTGATCTCCTCCGATTTGCGAATCCGTTTCGAATTGTCAAATGAAATCCAGTAAATTGAACCAATGGTTACCAATTCAAAATGATACCCTTTTTCAGCAGCATGTTTGTTTATTTTATCGACAAACAACAAGGTACGTCGTTCTTGATCTTCGTAGAAACCAGGTTTCATCAATTCAGTCAATTGAGCAATTCCTGCTGACATCGCAACTGGATTTCCAGAAAGCGTTCCTGCTTGGTAAACGGGTCCATCGGGTGAAATTTGCGCCATGATTTCCTTTTTGGCTCCATACGCTCCAACGGGCAATCCACCACCAATAATTTTTCCATAAGAAACGATATCTGGTTCAACACCATACAATTCTGTTGCTCCGCCAAAAGCAACACGGAATCCAGAAATCACTTCATCGAAGAACAACAACGCACCATTTGCTGTACACATTTCGCGTAGGAAAGTCAAAAACCCTTCTTCTTGCAACAACAAGCCGTTATTGGCAGGAATTGGTTCGATAATGACACACGCAATTTGATCCTTGAATTCAGCGAAACACTGTTCTACAGCTGCTTTATTGTTCAGCGGTAACACCAATGTTTCATTCACGAATGCTTCAGGAACACCTGCGCTGGAAGAATTGCCAAACGTCACTAAACCTGAACCAGCTTTTACTAATAAAGCATCGCTGTGACCGTGATAACAACCTTCAAATTTTACAATCTTATTTCTTCCTGTATAACCGCGTGCCAACCGAATCGCCGACATCACCGCTTCTGTACCTGAACTCGTAAAGCGCAATTTATCAATGAATGTATTTTTAGAAAGAATCAGTTCCGCTAATTCATTTTCCAATCGGGTTGGCGCACCAAAACTAGCCCCATTCCCCAACGTCGCAACAATTTTCGCATACACATCTGGATGGTTGTGCCCTAAAATAAGCGGACCCCAACTGCAACAAAAATCAATGAATTCATTGTCGTCTTCGTCCCAAATATAGGCGCCGTCTCCTTTTTTAATAAACAATGGTGTTCCATCAACCGATTTAAATGCGCGAACGGGTGAATTCACACCACCAGGAAAGTACTTTTTCGCTGTTTCATACAAGGCTGCTGAAGTTGCTCGGTTGATTTTTTGCTGGGTTTCCATCGAAATACTATTAGAAATTTATAGACTACAAAATTACAATTAATCCCAAATCAATTACTGACAAAGATCATGTGATCATTCTAAATTGTGGTTTGATGAATTATTAATTGAACTAAATCAGCAACAAATTGTTTATCCGTTATTAACGTATTCTCCAATGCAAACTTCAATGGGCGATATTCTGATGATTTTCAGAGATTGCCCATTGTTGGTTTTAGAAATGTACAATTGCATAAAAAGGTCAGAAGATGACCAAAGTCGTATTTCAACCACAAAGAATCGATTATCTTTGACCACCAGATTTTTAATTTATACTCTTAAATAGGCAGCCTGTATGAGCCATTTTGAAAACACCTTAGCCTTTGCTCAACAACTTGATGCAAATGATCCATTAAAATCTTACCGCGACCGCTTTTATATTCCAACATTTCATGAAAAATCAGTGCGCTATTTCACGGGAAATTCGCTTGGTTTACAGCCTAAAACGGTTAGAACCTATGTTGATCAGGAATTAGACGACTGGGCAAAATGGGGTGTTGAAGGTCATTTTCATGGGAAAAACCCTTGGTTTTCCTACCATGAGTTTTTAACTGAAAAAGCGGCTCGTGTAGTCGGTGCTTTGCCAAAAGAAGTAGTCGTAACACACTCTTTGACAACCAATTTACATTTATTACTGGTTTCATTTTACCAGCCAAAAGGAACACGTACCAAGATTCTGTGCGAAGCAAAAGCATTTCCAAGTGATTTATATGCCTTGGAATCACAAGTGCGTTTTCATGGTTTAAATCCAGATACAGATTTAGTTGCGCTTGCTCCGCGCGAAGGCGAACATGTGCTCCGTGACGAAGATATTTTAGCAAAGATTGCTGAATTGGGCGATTCGTTAGCTGTTATTTTATTCGGAGGTGTCAATTACTACACGGGACAATTATTGGACATGCCAGCTATAACGAAAGCAGGTCATGCAGTTGGAGCAATGGTTGGATTTGATTTAGCACACGCTGCTGGTAATATTCCCGTTCAGTTACACGATTGGGATGTTGATTTTGCAGCTTGGTGTTCCTATAAATACTTGAATTCAGGTCCTGGCGGAGTTTCAGGAATGTTTGTGAACGAACGTTTTGCGAATCGACCAGATTTACCGCGTTTTGCAGGTTGGTGGGGATATGATAAAAGCACACGCTTTCAAATGGAACCGGGATTCAAACCGATGGAAGGTGCAGAAGGCTGGCAATTGAGTAACGCACCCGTAATTAGCATGGCAGCACATTTAGCTTCATTGGAAATTTTCGATGAGGTGGGTATGCATAACTTAAAAGCAAAAAGTGATCAGCTCACAGCTTTCTTAGAATTTATAGTTGATGAACTTTCGGTTAAATACAGTGAACAATGCCGTTTTGAAATCATTACACCCCGAGAACAACACAGAAGAGGCGCACAATTGTCCATTTTAGTTCATGGAAAAGGAAAAGCACTCTTTGATGCATTGAGTGCGCAAGGTGTTGTTGCCGATTGGCGCGAACCAAATGTGATTCGTGTGGCGCCTGTAGCCCTGTACAATTCGTTTGAAGATGTGTATTACCTCGGGAAATACTTAGAAGAGGCGATTGTTGGGTGAGGGATTTACAATAAGGTCTTTAGAAAATAAGGTAATCTTAAAAACGATGTTTCCTTATGTTGACTATGTGGTTCGTCGCTTTCACCAATCACAGAGGCGGTAAAATAAAGACACAAAGAACACCAGGAAAAAGATTAAAATAAAATAGTAATCATGAAAAACATTGCAGTAGTTGGAGCAGGTCTCGTAGGAAGTTTACAAGCCATTTTATTGGCCCAAAAAGGGCATCAAGTTTCGGTTTTTGAACGTCGACAAGATTTAAGAAAAGCGAAATTGATTAGTGGTAAATCCATCAACCTTGCTTTGTCTGATCGTGGCTGGAAAGCCTTAGAATTGGCTGGAATTGCAGAAGATATTCGTGCTATTTCCATTCCAATGTACAAACGTTGCATGCATGCCTTGGACGGAACGCTTTCATACCAACCTTACGGAAAAGAAGATCAAGCTATTTATTCTGTTTCTCGTGGTGGATTGAACCAAAAACTGATGAATTTGGCAGATAATTACCCCAACATTCAGTACTACTTTGATCGTAAATGCCAAGATCTTGAATTATCAACCAACACGCTTACTTTCAACAATACAAAAGAAAAAACGACTGAAAACCATGTCTTCGACAGCATTTTTGCAACAGATGGAGCGTTTTCAGCAGTTCGTATGCGTATGCAGAAATCTATTTTGTTTGATTATTCTCAAAAATACCTCGATCACGGATACAAAGAATTGGTGATTCCAGCAAATGAGGATGGTTCGCACAAATTGGACAAAAACTGTTTGCATATCTGGCCTCGTGGCGAATTCATGATGATTGCTTTAGCGAATTTGGATGGCAGTTTTACTTGTACCTTATTTTTCCCGATGAAAGGAGAAACGTCATTTGATACGCTCAAAACCCGTGAACAAGTAGGTGATTTCTTTCAGTTGACTTTTCCAGATGCTGTTCCATTGATGCCAACCTTGCTGGACGATTATTTTGACAACCCAACTTCTTCACTCATCATGGTACGTTGCACACCGTGGAACTATGAAGATAAAGTATTGTTGTTGGGTGATGCTGCTCACGCCATTGTTCCGTTTTATGGACAAGGAATGAATTGTGGATTTGAAGATTGTACCGTTTTTGATGAAATGTACAACGCTGCGAACGGAAATTGGGATGGTTTATTGGGACGTTTTTCGGAGCAACGCGTTCCTGATGGCAATGCAATTTTGGATTTAGCACTCATGAATTATGTTGAAATGCGTGATCTTACTGCTGATCCAGACTTTTTATTGCGTAAAAAAATTGAAGCGAAATTCACCAATCTTCATCCAGATAAATGGTTGCCGTTGTATTCTCAAGTTACGTTTAGTCATATCAGATACAGTGATACTTTGAAGAATGATGCACGCCAGCAAGCAATCATGGATCGAATTATGGAGCTAGAAGGAATCCATGAAAAGTGGAATGAACCATTCGTTATGGAAAAAATGTTGGCACATTGCGTGTAACTAAACGCAACTATTCGGATATTTACAAAAAGGCTGATTATGATTCGTTTACTTACTTGTGTACTACTTTCCCTCTTTTTAACTGAAACAATCAGTGCTCAAAAATCTGCAAAACCCAAAAAGAAACGCAGCGATTTTTTTGGTGGTGCAGAAGATTATCGGGAAATTACAAAATCTGGTTTCCAACTCTCGTTTGGTCCAAATTACACAGTAACACGATTAAATAATCCCACCGTTGATGCAGTTGATGTACTCAATCGACCAATCAATTACACGGTTGATCCTTCAGGTAGAATTGGCGGTTTCATCGATGCTGGAATGGCGCATTACCGTTTCAAACCATCACGTGTGTTGGGTGCTATTTACAAAATGCGTGGCGATAAAGGAGAAATCAAATGGATTGGTCAGAACTTATTTCACCGTTTGGATTGGGGTTTAGGATTCGATTACATTGGTGGTAAAGAAAAAATCACAACGAATTACCTCGATGTATTGGGGAATGTGGTTTCAACAACGGAAGAAAAAGGAAAGTTTTACAATGGTTACCTCTACGGACGTGTAACAATTGATCGTTTCACCAAACTGAGTGATAAATGGCACTTGGAAACTGGAATGGGTTTGAATTTCAACTACATGGTTATTGAAGGTTCAAAAGATTATCCTTCAGCAGTGATTGCTGAACAAACTTTTCAAAAGAATTTCCTTACACAATTTCATGTACACCTAGGTTTTCAATACAAAATCAAACGAGGTGAATACATGATCTTTGGATTCTATGCGCCAGCAATTGGAATTTACGAAGCCAACCGTTTAAAACCAACCATTCAATGGTATTCTAGCAACTACTGGCCGGTACATTTCCAGGTAAAATGGATTCATCATTTCACCAAAAAAACCAAAGGTTGCAATACAGGTTCAGATGCCGATCGTAAACGCAACGAAGAATACATGCAGAACCGATAAGTGTGTTTAAGCGATTGATTACGCGGATTCGAAAGGAATCGTTTTTATGGATCACACTACTTATCGCCGCTGGTGTATATGGATTGATTTCTTTCGTTAATCATTACTGTTTTCGAACGTACACCCTCGATTTAGGTGCGTATACCAATGCTTTGTACGATTACGCCCATTTTCAATTGAATGACAGCTCAACGTTTAAGGAAGTTCCAGAAAATTTACTGGCAGATCATTTTGATTTGTATTTGCCAATCATTTCACCATTGGTGTATGTATTCGGAACCTATACATTATTGATGGTTCAATTGATTGCTGTTCTCGCAGGTGCAACAGGAATTTATCGCTACTTTGAATTCACTTCTCCATCTACCAATCAGAAACGATTTGCACTTATTTATTTCTTGCTTTTCTTTGGCATTTTTGCGGCTTTTTCGTTCGATTATCACAGCAATGTTGTTGCTACTATGCTCGTTCCGTGGTTACTTCTGGCATTCGCGAAAGGTCAGCTAAAACGCATTGTTTTCTTGACCATCGTTATTCTTATTGCCAAAGAAAACCTATCACTTTGGATGATTTTTATTGGTTTTGGCTTGGCTTATCTTCATTTCAAAAACAAACAATTGCGTTATTTCGCACTCGGAATTGCCGGTTGTTCAATGCTCTATTTTGTGGTAGTCACAGGAATGATCATGCCCGCTTTATCTAATTCTGGTCACTATCCACATTTTCATTATTCGGTTTTAGGAACTGGGGCGGGTGAAGCGTTGATTCAATTGCTTTCGCATCCGATAGATAGTTGTCGCATCTTATTTGTGAACCACACCGTTTTCCCAGAAAATGATTTTGTGAAAGCTGAATTCTGGATTGTGATTGGCATTTGCAGTGTTTTTTGTTTGCTGCGAAAACCCATTTACCTGTTCATGCTGATTCCCATTTTTGCACAGAAACTTTTTCATGACAACAGTTCCATGTGGGGAATCAATCAGCATTATGCCATAGAATTTGCGCCACTTTTAACCATTGGAACATTTGAAGCAATTGCTAAATTTCGAAACAAATCCTGGATCAAAACAGCGACTAATTTAGCGATTGTTTGCTCCTTGATCTGCGCCATCCGTGTCATGGATAACACCATTGCGTATTCAGAAAAAGCACGTGTGCGTGTATACAAAGCGGCGCATTATAGTCGAGAGTTTTCCATTCATGATGCGTATAGTGTTCTAAATCAGATTCCTGAAAATGCCGTTGTGAGTGCGCAATCTGCATTTGTTTCTCATTTAGCGTTGCGTGAATCCGTGTATCAATTTCCCATTATTCGAAACGCAACCTATATTGTATTATCTCCAATTGACAACCCCTATCCGCTTACGGCTGCATTATTTTCACATAAAAAAGATAGTCTACTGAACAGTTCTGCATGGAAAGTTGTTATAAAAGACGAATCATTCGTATTATTGAAAAAAAACAGACCATGAAACGCATTTATCATTTAAGCAGCTGCAGTACTTGTCAAGGAATTATCAAACGAGTAAATCCAAAAGATGATGTAGAATTAATTGACATCAAACAAACCAACATTGATGCAACAACACTTGATTGGATAAAGGAAAAAGTTGGTTCTTATGAAGCTTTGTTTTCCAAAAGAGCCTTAAAATACCGTGCAATGGGATTACACGAAATGACCCTTACAGAAGCCGACTACCGCAAATACATGTTGGAAGAATATACTTTTTTGAAACGCCCGTTCATCATTTACGATGAGCATGTTTGGATCGGAAATGCGAAAAAAGAAGTAGAAAGTGCGGTTGCGTTTTTTGGAGGGTTATAGATTAATCAATTAGAAAAAACCCGAGATCTTACCGAAAGGTTTACTCTATTCCTTGGGTGTTTAAATTTCCTATTATAATAAGAGATCTAGAATTGTCTTTTGATGAAATAATAAGCATGAATCAACCTCAGTTCTTAAACGTATTGATCCGATTCAACGAATCTATTTGTTTCAAAAAAATCCCTGTGCTACTGATGGAATCTCGTTGAACAGTATATAAATAGATGCTTCCATGGAAAAGACCTTGATCTGTAAACACCTTCTGAGGTAACTGCACAAATTGAATCTTCGGATTCTGAAACGACTGCCTGAGCGACGAATCATTGATGTAAATAAATGTGGTCAATTGCGTGTGCTCCAAAAAGGGTAGCAATTGCTCAAAAGTTCCTCTTGTACAAGCAGAACAATCTTCCGTCGTTGCAAACAGTGCTTGGTAGCGGGAAAATTGGTTGGTTTCTGGTCTGGAATGAAGAAATGTTTGAATCCGTTCTGTGTAGTTTGTCAATTGGAAACGCTGCGTATCAAAACCGTTTTTCTCAAGAGGTTCCTGACGATTTGTACACGCTAATAAACCTAGAAAGAATGCCAAGAAAAAGTACTGTTTTACCATGAAAGTCGATCTAGAATGAGTACATGATCTTTGAGTGAATATTCCATTGAAAGTAACCCTTTTTTCGAATCGACCAAAACATTGGGATTAAATGGTGGTTTGGTTTCGAGTACGTAATTAAACTCCCGATCGAATATAACCAGGTGTTGTTGCACTTTTGGGTTTTTTTCTGTTGGCTGAAACAATAACAAACGCGTATAATATCCTGCCAATGGGAAATTACGTGTGAACATATAATAGGGATTCTCCGCAACCAATTGATCGAATACACTTTCATGCAGCGTTGGAATTTCATCGTAACGAATGTGTTTGAATTTTTTCCCCGCGTAGGATCCAAAAAACTTCGACGATCGCTTTCCCGTTTTGATGTTACAGAAAAAAATGGAATCGTTATACGGAAACGTATACCCATGAGTCAACGCATCGATTTCTATGCGATCAGCCAAGTAATTATAGCCATAACAGTATTGCTGAAAATTGCTCGGATAAACTTGAGGAATTAACTGTACTTTATTGGTTGTAGGATCCCATTCAGCTTCCAATGGTTTTTGAAAAAAATGGGGATCCTTGTATGATTTTTTCTCGTTTGAAAAGTAATGAACGTACTGTTTTCCATTTTTAGTAACCGGTAAAAAGAGTCGATTGATCGCTACAAGATAGCCTTCATCCGAAAGTCCATTGTAAGAATAGGCTTCAAGGTGTTTGCCTGTCCAATTATAAATGACAACCGAATCATCCGTATAAACAGTGACTTCTTGTTTGTGTTCATTGACCGAAAACGCATTGAAATAGGGAAGATTAGGAATAATGGTAACCAATCTGATTTTACCTTTATTCACATCTAACTGATGCAATGTAAACCGTTCAGGACTCAAAAAATACACGCGTTCACTTCCAATGGGTTGGTAGTATTCTGCAATCCCATCTAGTAATGCATCAGCTTGAATACGAAGACAAGCAGATCGCTTTACCTCCAACAACTTTAATGCTGGAGGTTTTGATACAGATCCGCTACATCCTATCAATAAAGCGACAAGACTTAATCCAATAAAAAGTGTGCAATTATTGTTTCTCATCAACTTCAACATCTCGAACACCTCTTGAATATAGATAATTTACCCCTTCTTGCGTCTCGGTTAAATAGATGAATTCATCCAATGTCATATCAGGAAAAACGAGACTTTTTGGATTTTGACTATTGCCAAGAGTGGCGGTGCAATAAGGTCCTCTTCCACATTCATCACCTGCGCTTACACACTTTGTTCCATGAGCAATAATTGTTACTCCATCAGAAGCCAACCAGTTGCAATACAATTTTCGTTTTGTTTGCGCTTTTTCAATTGTGGTTGGTTCATCAGCAATACTCGATTTAGGTTGAATGATTTCTTTTTCGCAACCAACACTTAAACTCATGATGGTAAGCAATGTAAATAGTACTTTTTTCATAAAAACAAATTATTTGTAAAACACGGGGCAATGATACAAAATAATTTTTATTTTATTAATTTAAACTAAATAAAATTAATTTTAATTAGAAAAACAGCATTCTGCTTCTCAACACTGAAGGTCGGTAATCATCTAAGCGTTCATCAACTTTACGAGCAATGAATTTTTTTAAAATTTTGTGAGTTCCTTTTCCCATTTTATAATCCAATTCATCACCAAACATCGGGACAATACTGAGAAAATGAATGGTTTTCTTATCCAATTCAAGAGGTTGAAGGGCATCTTCCATGAAAATCGGATCAAGAAAAATAAGGTACTCTTGTTTCATTAATGGCGAAAGCTGAGCGGGCGGATTTCCACAAGGAATAGTATGTCCATGACCAAACCAGGTTGCTTTTTCTTTTACAAAAGTTTCTAGTCGGAAAATCCATTCGTACACCCATTTAAAGTTAGGGTTTTTAAAATCTTCCAAATCCCAATAGGTTGGCAAACAAAAATAGATTTCATTGAATTCACGACCTTTCCATTTTTCAGAAACGGGCATGGTATAATCAGAAAGTCCGTCTGTCATCAAAACAGTAACAGGAACTTGTAATTCTAAGTACAAAAAAACCAATGATTGTTCTGGGTGAACAGGATTTTGAATCCGACGCACGCGGTGTGCTCCAAAACGTTCTTCCAATGCTGCGATCCTATCCATGGTGTAAAGATAGTTATTCAAAAGCGATGCTGATGTGGTTTGGATTGTTCAATGTGATTCATTTGAACAGGAAGAAAGAGAAAAGCATGAAAAGAGTGTAAAATTTTCATTCACGTGTTTCCAAAGTGACATTTTTCACTAACTTAAATAAGAAAAACGTATGGGAGCTAGTAAAACCAAACCCTTTTCTGCATCACAAAAATCATTTGCGCGTATCGCAAAAGCAGTCGGTCACCCAGCTCGGGTTGCTATTCTTCAGCATTTGACGAAAGAAGATGCCGTTTCAAACAAATCACTTACAACAGTGACTCACTTATCTGAAACAACTGTTCACCAACATTTACGAGAACTTGCAAGTGCAGGTTTAATTGGTGGTTTTTTCTATGGAAAACAACATTATTATCGCATTCTTCCAGAAGCTTATGGGTATATTGAAAATCTCAAAAAAGTGGTGGGGATTGATGAGGTTGAGTGAAAGACCATAGGCCAATTAAACTATTGACCTATAGCGCCTTATAGGCACGTAAAATTGCGAATTTACGCGTGAAGATAACAAGGCAATTAATCACGTAAATTCGCAATTTTACGTGGAGAATTCCTAATACTATTGGTCTTGAAAATGGATCAAGAAATGGTATTAATTCAGCATATTATCGCATTCTTCCAGAAGGATTAGGATACAACGAAAATCTCAAAAAAGTGGTGGGGATTGATGTGGTTGATTGATGAATCAACAGGAACACAAAAACGCTCATTACCAATGAGTTATCGGCACGTAAAATTGCGAATTTACGGTGAAGATAACAAGGCAATTAACCACGTAAATTCGCAATTTTACGTGGACTTTTCTACTCCTTAAATCATCCCAACAATCCCTGCTCCAATGCTTCCCAAAACTCTTTAGTCGACAACACGCTTCCGTTTTCTAATAATCGATGAATCTCTTGCTCGCGGGAATCACCATAACCTTTGGAGGTTCTAAACCATGTTAACGCTGATGAATGACTGACCAACGCATCATGGATTGATTCAACAGTGGAAAGATTACAGGATGATCCTGGTTTTCGACTCACTGAAATTAAGTGTACTTCTTCTGGTAATAGATGAAAAACCAAGCATGAATCTTCACTCCTGAACTCAAGAAATTCTAATTTTTCATACACAATTTGTAATACATTATCCGAAAACAATTCGACGAGTGCAA
>JAYSRF010000193.1:0-26308 GCA_043721195.1 Fluviicola sp.
AAAAATCTTTCAAACCCTAGTAGGCTCGGAATGCATTCCGAGCCTACTAGGGTTTGAAAGATTTTTTATTCAATCAACCACTTTTCCATATTGCAAATAAATTCCACCTTTAAAGGCTGTCCAGACACAGGCGCGTTGTCCACAGGATTTTAATGCACTGTTTGTCCATGAATTGCACGTATACGTTAATCCATACGAGCGATCTGCTTCATAAAAATAATTGTACCTACCATAAGGATGTTCTGTAATCATCTGCACATTATTTCCATCCTTCGAAAAACTAGCTTGTACAAAATCAATAAGGCGGCGATATTGCGCAACTGTCAATTTTAACTCAATTGTTTGCGGGTGACGTCTGTCGGGTTTAGGAACATGAACAAGATGCATCGCTGAACTGCCCAAATGAAAAGCTGCTTTGAAAACCACACTGACTTTTACATCAGCCCAACTTTTTGTTTCAAGGAAAAAACCTTTGTCTCCCCAACCAAGTGCTAAATGTGTGCGAATAGAATCATGAAGAAGGCTATCTGGTAATTTTAACGCGTGCACCCAATTCCATTCTTTCGTATGAAGAGGCATGACAACATCCGTGTGAATTCCATTTGAAGTAATGTAAACCGTTATTTTTTTATCCTGCTCCGAAACTACTTCAGGAGAAGTTCCTATCCGAGATAGAATCACAGCAAAACACCAAAAGGCAATTAGAAAGCCAACAAAGCATTCCAATGTAATGCGAATCGTTCGCCAAGTATGAAGCGAATATTTTTTGATCGTTTTCATGTTCTATAAAAGTAAAAAAAAACAAATAACTAGATTGATTCCCGTTTTTTTCGCAAACTTAGCAGTCAATAGAAATAATGCTCATTATCGTGAAAGCAGTAGTATTTACAGTCATCATGGCAATTGTTTGTTCTACAAATGGATACGCAAGTAAACCTTCCTCTGATTTTATTCAAGAGATAAGTAGCAAACCTCCAACGGACGTTATTAGTTATTGGGAATACTATTCAACTTTTCAGAAAATTCAAGATGTCAATACTGCCTATGTCTCTATTGACAGCAAATTACCTACAGATCGGCTTAAGATCATCAATCAATTGGCGTTTATTAAATGTGTTGTTGAATTATCGATGCTCCAAAAATCGATGGAAATGCTCCACGAATTAAAAAAGGATATAGGTAAACAAGACAATTATATCAAAGGATCGTACTACTTGGTTTATGCACGTCTTTTGTCGCGATTAAGAAGAAGTGATGAAGCCATTGTTGCGAACAAAAAAGCCATTCGCTATTTGGAATTAACACAGCAATTGACGGATTTAAAAAATGCTTATTTGAATCAAGGCTATTTTTATTCGACTGTCAATGATTCGTTGGCAATGGTGTATTATAAAAAGGCTGAAACGTTAGAAAAAAAGGGCGTCGAAAAATTCTATGTCTTGTTGCGCACCAATCTTGCGAATCAACGGATTATCCAAAATGACCTTCAATCAGCTGTAGTTTATTGTCAAGAAGCACAACACTATATGCGCAATCCTAAGAAATACAATTACTTAGACGAGTTTCGTGTATTGATTATTTTGGCATCTATTTATGAAGTAAAAGGTGAAATAAACTTGGAAGAATTTTACTTAGAAAAGGCGAAAACGCTTTCCATTAAACATCAAATGATTCTCAATTTAACGAATATTGCCTATTCTCAAAGTTTCAATTACGCGCAGAAAAATGATTACAAAAATGCCTATTCCGCGCTCTATGAAATGGACAGTTTGAATCGATTAGTTGGCATCAATCAAATATCTGAAAATCTTGCTGTATATGATTTGGAAGATAAAGTTGCGGCTGAAAAAGAATCCAAAAGACGCATCAGTGAAAAATTAGCGATTAAAAAACAACAACAAACCATCTTTATTATTTTTCTAGCGATTCTAACAGTTGCCTTGATAGGAATTACTGTTTTATTGGTGAAAATCAGAGGGAAGAACAAAGTGCTCATTGACCAAAATTTGAAATTGGCGCATACTGAAGAACCACGAGTCAAACAAGAAAATTCCAGTAAGAACAATCATTTAGAATTGATTTTTGAATTGGAAAAACTCATCTATGATCGCAAACTCTATGAACAGTCCAATCTTACTATAGACCGTTTAGCCAAAAAATTGAACACGAACCGATCGTATCTTTCAGAGGCGATCAATCAACATTACAAAATCAGCTATAGTAATTGGATCAACGAAGTGCGGATCAATGCCTCACGTAAATTATTGGCATCTTCAGAATACGATCATTACAGTATAGAAGGAATCTCTAAAATGGTTGGTTATACATCGATTTCGTCCTTCAATAGCAGTTTTAAGAAGATTACTGGACTCACTCCTTCTCGGTTTAAAAATCACGAATCATTTCTCTGAAAAACAGGTTATTAGCAAGTTATTTTTGATTGAGTAATTGATCAATTAGAAAGACAAACACCATCTAAATTGCTCTTTTGTGAAGTAGTTTTGACTCGGAAATTAGTTGAATAAATTCTCTTGTTAAAATGCTAAACATGAAACTCAAGTATCAAATTTGTTTTAGACTTACACTCTTTGTGATTGTATGTACTTCGAAACTACTCGCACAAACGCCATGTAAAGAAATTGTAGGATATTACCCCAATTGGCAATGGTATGATCGTAATAAGTTAGTCAATCCACAAAGTATTGATTATTCGAAGTACACGATTTTGAATTACGCCTTTTTTAAACCCGAAGCAGATGGCTCGATTTCTATTTTAGATCCATGGGCAGATAAAAATATTCTACTTGGTCCAATAAATTGGGCAGTGGCTCCAGCTGGTTATGACTCAGCTTATGATTTCGGTAATCCTGCTTACCATCAACCTGGTCAACAATTTAGTCAGATTTGTCATCAACACAATGTGAAATTACTACCATCAATTGGAGGATGGACACTTTCTGAGAATCTTCCTGGGATTGCGGCTGACCCTGCTAAACGTGCAAATTTTGCTCAATCGTGCGTTGAACTCATCCAAGCATTCAATTTCGATGGGATTGATTTAGATTGGGAATATCCGGGATATGCAGAACATGGTGGCACTCCCCAAGACATTACAAACTTCACATTGCTATTGCAAGAAATTAGAACAGCAATCGATAACTATGGTGTTTCAGTAAATAAATCCATGTTATTGACAATTGCGGTTGGGGCATCTCAAGATAGAATGGATGATGTTGAATGGCAAGAAGTGAGTCAAACGGTTGATATTATTAATTTGATGTCCTATGATTTTTTTGGAGCTTGGGACGCCAATACAAATCACAATTCTCCTTTATACGCAACAGCTGCAGGTGATCCAACATTTAATATTGATGCTGCTGTAGATAAATTGGTGAATGATTATCAGGTTTCACCTCAAAAAATTACAGTTGGAGTAGCGTTTTATGGTCGAACAACAAAAACTACTGGACCTGCAGGCTTACATGTACCAACGACTGGAGCAGTTGATGCGATTACTTTTGTTACGGATGAAGGATCACCACTCTATTACAACGTTTTGTTGCAACAACAACTTTTTACCGAAAATTGGGATGCGCTAGCAAAAGTTCCTTATTTGACAGGTAATAATGGGTTACAAACGTTTGTTTCTTATGACAATCAGCATTCCGTTGGTCAAAAAGCAGAATACATTGTTGAAAATCAGCTTCGAGGGGCAATTATTTGGGAAATAACAGGAGATTATATTGAAACAGCACCTGGGTCTGGCATTATTGCCTCAACTCCGCTCGTAGATACACTCAACAATGTGTTTTGTAATTATACCCCAAGCGATTTAGGAAATCCTACAATTGATGGCGGAATGACAGATTTTATTACCGTATACCCCAATCCTGTAGCGGATAATTTACACATCCATTTGGTAAATGGATCAGCGAATCAAATCCTATTAGTGGACCTTACTGGAAAAACAGTTTTCTCCACCATCCCGAACGATTTAATGGATCAAATCATTGATGTACATTCTTTGCCAAATGGAACGTACGTGCTAAAAATAGTAACCGATCAGCAGACTATTCACCAGTCAATTATTATAAATCATTTAGTATGAGAAATTTATTTTTATTCCTGATCTGTTTGTGTAGTAAGGGTGTTTTTTCCCAATCAGAAGTAACCTTAACACTTGGATATCCAGATCATCCAGATTACTTCATCTATTCCATTCCTCCAGCTTCAGAAAACGCAAAATTTGGTGGAGAATATTATTTCAAAATTGAAAATACTGGTTCAGTTGATTTGGTTAATTGGCAGTTGCATACTTTTTGGAAAGCATTAAACAGTACGTGGGGAGTTGTTCAAAAAACAGTGCTTAATTCTGCTACTGGTGAAATTAGATTGGAAGGACCCACATGGGATGGAACATTGTCTGTAGGAGAATCAGTTGTTTTAAATGGTGAATGGGTTCCTTCATCAAGTGTTGAAGACTGGGTAGACTTTTTACCTAGAAATAGTACAATGACGGCTCAAGGACAAACGATTCCTGTGGTTTACAATACAACTGGTTCAGAAAGTGTTGCATCTTATCAAGTTCAAAAAATTAAACCGTTTGATGTTTCTAGAAAGACATTTGCCACTAAAAAAATTGTAGCCTATTTCCCGATTTTTGACGCTGAAAATGCGTGGTGTTCGTTACAACGTTATGGCAAAAACATAGATGAATTACGGATCCAATTGTATTCGATTTCCCCACAAGGCGTGTTGCGAGCAGGTCAAGATTTGTCAATTGGTATGGATCCGATTGACTCGATTGATTATTGGTTCAATTTCATTGATTCATTAGGTGTGGTCGATTATTGTGTCCAAAACGGCATTCAATTAGTTCCAGTAACCTATAACTACAATGGTGATATCGGTGATTTTGATCAGAATGCTGTACATACAATGATGACAAATTCCACATTGAGAACACAGCATATCAGTGATTTACATCAACGATTGGTGGCACATCCAGAATTTGCAGGTATCGATGTTGATTATGAGAGTTTGCTCGGAACAGATCGGGAAAACTATGCTTTCTTTATGGAAGATTTAGCACTAGATGTTCATGGATTGGGTAAAATTCTTACAACTGCAGTTCATACAAAAGTTGGAACAGGAACGTGGAATGGACCACAAGCCCAAGATTACGAGCGGATTGGTAATGCAGTCGATGAACTATTATTGATGACCTATGATTTGCATTGGGCAACTTCACCAACGTTTAATAATCCACCGCCCACTGCAGGGTGCCAATCAACACCAGATTGGATGAATGATGTGGCTTCTTTCACGATTTCAGAAATCAATGATCCTTCAAAAATTCAATTAGGGCTACCTTTTTATGGCTACCGTTGGAAACAAGGATTTGAAGCTCATACATTAAATGATCCAGGAGTAGGATTGACCTATTATGAAGCCCAAGAACTGATTGAAGAACACGGAATTACGCCAGCTATGATCACACGTGAATCACATGGTTATGAATCCAATTTCACCGTTAATATCGATAATGTAAATTGGGTGTGTTATTTTCAAGATAGTGCCTCATTGGATTATAAACTCACGGCATTACTAGAAAATGATCTCACTGATTACATCGGCGGAGTAGGAATTTGGCGATTGGGAAGAGAAAACGATGGGATGTGGCAAGCTGTCGTCAATGCAGTAAAACAGACCAATGCAATCATAGAAAATAGTATTTGTACAGAACCTCTGGGGACAAATACGTCATTGGATGCACCCACTTCAATGCAAGTATTCCCGAATCCATGTTCTGATGTATTGCATGTAAACTATGTCGGAAAACCTACGATTCTTCGAATGCATAATGCGATTGGGCAATTACTGTTTGAAAAAAATATTGAACAAGGTTCATACGAGCTTTCTACAACTCCTTTAAGCGCGGGGGTTTACTATGTTGAAATAAATAATACGGTGAATATTGTTGTTGTAAATCGTTGATTTTTGGCTGCATAAACAGTAGAAAGATTTAAACAGTTAAAAGGGCGACTTCGGTTGCCTTTTTTTTGTTAGTTGAAGTGCTTTTTAAACAGATCAATTCTGAAATTTTAGAAATAAGAATGCAGCATTATGAGTCGTTTTTATTCAAAGAGGAAAATGGGGTCGTTTTTAGAAATATAAAAAAAAGTTTTTTTTAAATGCATCAATCCCCATATATTTCTTTGAATCAGCCGATTATCAACGTATTTTAAAGTATTAGTTGCTGTTTTTTTTACTTGGAATAACCTTTTTTTTATCATTAATTCGTGTCAACCAATGTTAATTATAAAACAATAAACTCTATTTCTATGAAAAAAAAGATCGTTTTTTGTTCAATTGTAGGATTACTTAGTTTCTCCTCTCAATTGTTTTCTCAGGAGTTGTCGAAAGAGACAATCTCAAAAAGTGTATATGGAGGTGCTACAAAAGAGCTTCCAATGCGCAATCAGCAAAGGGTATATGATGCATACCATTCACTTTCTGAAGTTTACACACTGAATTTCTCCAATGCTGTGGTGGAGAAAAATGCAGTTCAGCAATCAGCTGTGGTTGAAAAAACCGTCAGTAAAGCAGAATATGTGCGGTATAACAATCAAGTGTCGATTTCCCAATTACTTAAATTAAAACCAGAAGTATTGACCGTTGAGCTTCCGTTTAAAGGGAAAACAATCACGATGGATCTTGTAAAAGCAGATTTGTTTGGAGAAAATTTTCAGGTGAATTCGAATGACCCATCTAAAGTGACTGAGATCCAAATTGGGGTATTTTACCAAGGTGTGGTTCGTGATGAAAACAGTATTGTAACCTTTAGTTTTTTTCAAGACGAGTTTTCAGCAATGATTACAACCGATCATGCAACGGATAATGTCATTGAAGCTGGTTTTGTACGAACCAATGACAATACGAGCGGCATTCATGTGCTGTATGCTGATGCTGATCTAAAGGTTGATTTTAGTCATCCATGTATGTCGGAAACCTTGGAGCAATATGGTATTTCTTTAGAAAAAATAGCTAAAAATCCACCATCACCTTTAGAAGCTGAAAAAGCATTAGTGAAGTGTGTGACTTATTTCTGGGAAACATCTTACAACATGTACCAAACGTATGGAACGACACAAGCGGTTACGAATTACATGACAACCATTTTCAATAATTTCCAAGTCATTTACAACAATGAAAGTGTAGGTTCAAAACTCAACCAACTCTATGTTTGGACAAGTGCAGACCCTTACGGAAATGACTTGAATACATTTTCGAGTAATCGCAGTGGTTTTGGAGCAAATTTAGCAACCTTATTTTCCACAACTGGTGGAGGTGGAGTTGCTTGGCTCGATCAGTTATGCGGTAGCAATGAATACTACAAACACGGTTTTTGCGGTTCAATAGGTGGAAACATACCAGCGGTTCCAAATTATAGCTGGCCAATCAATGTATCCACGCATGAAGTTGGACACAATCTTGGTTCACCGCATACACACGCATGTACATGGTCGGGTGGAGCTATTGATGGATGTGGTCCAACGGCTGGTTACAGCGAAGGTTGTACAGCTGCTTTACCATCAGGTGGTGGAACAATTATGAGTTACTGCCATTTATTAAGTACTGGAATTAACTTCAACAATGGATTTGGACCTCAACCGGGAAATCTCATTCGCTCACGTGTGAATAGTTGTATTACACTGACGTGTGAAACCAATGGCGGTGGATCAACATGCGCTTCCTCTTTTGAGCCAAATGAAACTCAAGCAACAGCTATCGCCATTACTTCTGGAACAACCAATTCGGCAGCTATTTCTAGTGCTACAGATATTGATTACTACAAATTGGTTACGGGATCGACCTCCAATAATACCTTCAATCTTGTTGGTCCAGCAGGTGTTGATTATGATTTGGTGATCTACAACAGTGGCGGGACTCAGATTGGTGCGGGAACAGGAGCAACAGCAACGGAAACGGTTGCATTGAATAGTCAAGCCGCTGGAACGTATTATATCAAGGTATTTGGTTATAGTGGAGCCAATAGTGCAACCTGTTATACGATAAATGCAACAGCTGTAGGTGCTTCATGTGCTACGGCATTTGAATCAAATGAAACACAAGCGACAGCAGCAACAATTGCTAGTGGAGCAACGAATTCAGCTGCAATTTCTACAGCAACAGACATCGATTATTTCAAAGTGGTTACAACCGGAACAGCAAACAACACCTATAGTTTGGTTGGTCCAGCTGGTGTAGATTTTGATATGACGGTCTACAACAGTGCTGGAACACAAATAGGTGCTGGAACAAGTGGTTCAGCGACGGAAACTGTTACCATCAATAGTCAAGTTGCAGGGACTTATTATGTGAAAGTATTTGGTTACAATGGTGCCAACAGTACTTCCTGTTATACGATTCGAGTTGCGCCAGCAGGAGCACTTGCAGCGGCCGCACCGATTTCAACTGAAAATGAGTTGACACTTTATCCAAATCCAACAACAGATAAACTAAACCTTGGAGGTGTTTATGCAGGTAAATTGATGAACCAACTTGGTCAAACAGTTCTCCTTTTTGACGGTTCTGAATTATCCTTGAAGGAATTAAAAGCAGGTGTTTATTTATTACAAGTTGAAGGTGATACGAAATTGTATCGGGTGATCAAAGAATAAAAGACCATTTCAAAACCCTTTACTCTTCGTTATTTCAAAAATTCAACATCATCATTTACAAGTGTAAACTGCGGTGTTAAATTTTAATCACGCCTCGATTAATGAATTTTTCAACGGTCTTAATAAGTCAATTGAAAAAAGAATAGATCAGTTAGATGACGCCTCGTTTATGAACGGGGCGTTTTTTTTATGTATTGGATAATTGAAACAACATTTGTTGAAATTAGATGTCAATTTCTGGAAGTTCAACAGGTTCTTTTTCCACTGAAATGCGAGGAAAATCAAAGACCCTTTTCAGATCAGATGAATCGCGTTTTGTAGTAATCGGACGATATTTATTCAATGATTCGATGGTTTGTAGCCAAAGAGGGACAGTTAATTTTGATTCATGTTGAAAAGGTGATTTGATGCACGTAATATTTCTGATTCGTGTACCACAATAGATTCCAATCGTATAATCTTTTTGAATCGTCATAAACCACCCATTTCTGTTACTAAATGATGTTCGAGCAAAATTCCCGTAAAAGTCAGGTGCTTCTTCATAGCGATTTTGTACAATGGCTCCGATTCCAAAATGTGCGTAATAATCCAGAATTTGTAACATTTCAAATGCCGTCTCTTTCGTGATCGTTTTTGTCGTTTTTTGTTTTCTTTTATAGATAAGTTTACCTTTTCTGTCGGTAATGCTATCAATTAACGTTGGTGTATTTAATTGACCTTGGTTGTAAAAAGCAGTGTACGTTTTTGTAACGTCTAATAAAGTACCATTGATTTGATAAATAAGTTCAGAATCCTCGATCGAATAATTCTTCCATTTCAGAGAATGGAGTAATTGTTTCATTTCACGTCTTTTGAATTGTGTATGTAAGCCGTATGAAAAATTTGCTGGTCTAATAGAAAAGGCGAGATAGAAGGTACGATGTACATTAGGTTCAATAATAAGAGATGATGATTGTTTAAGTTGCGGGTATTCATTCCAAGGAGTGTATTTTTTGGACATTGCAAGCGTATACAATAATGTATTACCCAAACCATATAAATCGGTCTTTCGATTAACGAGATCATTTTCTTTAGTTGACCAACTGGAATACTGGCTAATTATTTGCCCCGTTTTGTTATCAATCACTACAATTCCCGTTTCTAGAACGTCGTGTTCTGAACGAAGATCTTTTAATCTTTTTTTATCCACTTCATCTCTTACTTCTAGGTATGGATAAATACTATCTTCTAGAGCTAAGGGTGTTTTTTTAAGATCCGTGTGAATGGTTGGATACAGCGATGAATAAACAATGCAATCATCAGGCAATGGTTTGTCTAAGTCTAATTCCCTTAATTCACGCACGATTGGATAAATGTGCATGGAATCGGTGATTGCAACACCGTTTTGATACTTAAATGAACGTTGTGGTTTTAGTTGACAACAACTCGTAGTAATAGCTATCAATAAGATGAGGTAAATCCATTTCATTTTAAGATCACTGTGTCTTGTCCAATTTATAAATTAAAACACCTTCAAATTCACCTACTTTATGTTGAATAAATGGTTGCAAAAATGGTTGTTCAGCTACTTTGGGATCAGAAATAAACAAGTACTTTGCTCCTTTGGAAATGAGCTTGTCAATTTCTTCAGATGTTGAATAATGCTCAAAATCCGTCCATCCTTTGCGGTCCATTAAGTACAATGTAACATTGAAAGATCCATCTGGTAACGTGATGACTTTGTCTGTTGGTTTAATACCAATTTGGAGCAAATAGGGTTTCATCCATTCAAAACGTTTCAAATTCGCTCTGACATCCCAATTAGTCCATGTGAGTCCACCAGCCAACTGTTTATTTCCAACAAACGCAAATTCACCAGATTCAGCGATCGTTTTCAACTTTACAATGTTGAGGCAATAGATGAAGTTAAATACCACCAAGATTCCAACTACTGTTTTGCTTTTCCATCCGCTAAACGTTTTGGGAAACTGGGTTTTAATAAACCAAAGAAAGGGTACTAAAATTCCCGGGAATAGGATGAGCAATGCTGCGTAATAATAATCATGAACACCTAATAAAGGTCCCCAAAATAGAATGTATACAGTTGCTCCCAAAGCCACAATAATGGTCGATAAATAAGCAAATAGCGGTATTTTTTTGAATAAAAAGAAGTGAAAAAGGAGTAATCCACCCATTAACCACAGAATGGAACGATGGAAAAAGATATAACTTGTATAGTTGGCAATCTTGTCCCACAATACTGGATAACCGCCCGCTTCTGGCTTCCATAACGGATAAATATCATTGAAGGTGTATTTCAATCGGTGGATTTCATTGTAGTGAGCAGCATATAAATACCACGAGAGAATGGACAATATTACCATCCCAAAACCTGCCCATTCAAAGAAATTCGCTTTGAAAACCTTTTTTGTTCCAAGTGTTTTAACCCTGCACGTTTCCAAGAATAGAATGAATAAGAAAAACACAAATGCAATTAAACTCGATGCTTTAATCAATCCAGCTAATGCGAAGAAAACGAGCGAGAATACTAGTAGTTTTTTGGTCGATTCTAAGTGGTAACGCACTAAATAATACAAGGCAATCAACACAAAAGCAAAGGCTGGCACATCCGTTAAATAACTCACTCCAAATACAACGAGTACAGGAGAAGTAAACAAGAGTAAAGCAATTGAAATCGACCAGATAGTGTCTTTTAGCAAAAGGCGTAAGGATTTGTAAAAGGCGTAAACTCCGAAAAACAAAATGAACAAATAAAAGAGTCGATAAATGAGTTGCGACTCGCCGAATACTTTCCACAGTTGACCCACTGCATAATACAGAATTGGAAATTCACCAGCCGTTTTACCAGACATATTCTGATCTGCCAACTGTATATTCATTTCAGGCTCTAAAAAAGCAGCTCCTCGTGCATAAGAACGTGTGATAGATAAACAATCCGTTTGTCGCCATAAATGTGATCCTAATGGACTCTTTTCCAAAACGGAATCGTAGTAAAATCCAGCAAATACAATAAAAATGATAAAAAATAGTGCATCTCTTTTTAAGGTTTGAAAGAGAGATGTTAGTTTATTTGCGAGCATGATTTTTTCTTAGAATATGGGGTAAAGTTAGCGGTTTTATCCTTTATCACTTATTTAAACTAGTGCGAAATTGAAATTCAATTGAATTCGACTGAACATGGAATGAAACCCATTTCCCCCTAATTCATTACCTTTGCGCTGAATAAATAAAACACAACATTTTACAACATGGAAATTCCAAAAACGTATGATCCCCGTTCAGCAGAAGAGCGTTGGTACAGTCACTGGATGACTAAGGGTTACTTTCATTCCGAACCAGATGATCGTGAGCCATTTACCGTCGTCATTCCTCCGCCAAATGTAACGGGTGTCTTGCACATGGGACACATGTTGAACAATACCATTCAAGATGTATTGGTTCGTAAAGCCCGCATGGAAGGTAAAAATGCTTGCTGGGTTCCTGGAACTGATCATGCTTCTATCGCAACCGAAGCGAAGGTGGTTCAGAAATTGCGCCAAGAAGGCATTAAAAAATCGGACTTATCGCGCGATGAATTTTTGAAACACGCCTTCGACTGGAAAGAAAAGTACGGTGGAGTAATCTTGCAACAATTGAAAAAACTCGGTGCTTCTTGTGATTGGGAACGTACAGCGTTTACGATGGATCCTGATTATTCGGATTCAGTAATCAATGTATTCATCGATTTATTCAATAAAGGAAAAATCTACCGTGGAGTGCGCATGATCAATTGGGATCCGGAAGCACGCACCGCTCTTTCTGATGAAGAAGTAATTTACAAGGAAGTGAATTCAAAACTCTTCCATGTACGCTATAAAATTGCTGGTTCAGATGATCAGTGGCTTACAATTGCAACAACCCGTCCTGAAACTATTTTGGGCGATTCTGCAATTTGTGTTCACCCAGATGATCCGCGCTACAAACACTTACAAGGAAAACATGCCATCGTTCCTATTGCAAATCGTACCATTCCCATTATTGCGGATGAGTATGTAGAAATGGAATTTGGTACAGGTTGTTTGAAAGTTACGCCTGCACACGATGTAAATGACTACGAACTCGGTAAAAAGTACGATCTAGAAACGATTGATATTTTCCACGATAATGGCATTGTAAACGAAAATGGATTGCATTACGCAGGAAAAGATCGTTTTGATGTACGCAAGGAAATTGCCAAAGAATTAGACGATAAAGGTTATTTGGTGAAAATCGAAGACCACATCAATAAAATTGGTTTCTCTGAACGAACAGATGCAGTTATTGAACCGCGTTTGTCGTTGCAGTGGTTTGTTTCTATGAAAGAATTGGCTGCTCCAGCTTTGGAGAATGTCATGAATGGAAACATCAAATTTCACCCAGATAAGTACAAAAACACGTACCGTCATTGGATGGAAAATGTAAAAGATTGGTGTGTTTCTCGTCAATTGTGGTGGGGACATCGCATTCCAGCCTTTTTCTATGGTGAAGGACCAGAAGATTTTGTTGTGGCACGAACAGCTGATGAAGCTTTGATCGCTGCAAAAGTAAAGTCTGGAAACTCAGCATTGACAGCTTCTGATTTGAAACAAGACGAAGATGTATTGGATACTTGGTTTTCTTCTTGGTTATGGCCCATTTCTGTTTTCAAAGGATTGACAGAGCCTGGAAATGCAGAAATCAAGTACTATTATCCTACCAATGATTTGGTAACTGCTCCAGAAATTATGTTTTTCTGGGTAGCTCGTATGATTATTGCTGGTTATGAATACATGGGCGAATTGCCGTTCAAAAATGTTTACTACACGGGAATCGTACGCGATAAATTGGGGCGTAAAATGTCGAAATCGTTAGGTAATTCTCCCGATCCGATTGAATTGATTGAGAAATTCGGAGCTGATGGCGTTCGTGTAGGAATTTTGATCTCCTCACCAGCAGGAAATGATTTGCCGTTTGATACCAGTCAATGTGAGCAAGGACGTAATTTCACCAATAAAGCATGGAACGCTTTTCGTTTAGTGAAAGGTTGGGAAGTACGTCCAATTGAACAACCGAATTCATCTGTAAAAGCAATTGAGTGGTTTGAAGCGCGTTTTAATCAAGAGTTGACGAACATCAATGATTTAATGGATCGTTTCCGCATCAGTGAAGCATTAATGGCGATTTACAAATTGGTGTGGGATGATTTTTGTGGATGGTACCTTGAAATGGTGAAACCAGGTTATGAGCAACCAATTGATCAAGCAACGATGGATCAAACCATTGTTTTCTTTGAACAATTATTGGCGTTGATGCAGCCGTTTACTCCTTTCATTGCTGAAGAAATCTGGCATTTATTGCGTGATCGAAAAGAAGGAGATGATATTATTGTTGCAGCTTGGCCAACAGCGAAAGCGTATGATGAAACAGTATTGAAACAGTTTGCAACAGCTACAGAAATCGTTACCAATATTCGTAATGTCCGCAAACAAAAGAACATTGCTTCGAAAGTACGCATTGACTTATTCATCAAGAAAAACGCAGTAATGGATTCTGCTTTCGATTCAGTGATCGTGAAAATGGGGAATCTTTCTCAATTGGAATATACGACTGAAAAGATCAGCAATGCCAATTCGTTCTTAGTTGATGCGAATGAATTTTTTATTCCGTTCGGAGAATTGGTAGATGTGGAAGCAGAAAAAAGCAAGGTAGAGGAAGAACTTTCGTATACCAAAGGCTTTTTGATGAGTGTTCAGAAGAAATTGCAAAATGAAAAATTCGTTGCCGGAGCTCCAGAACAAGTCATTACTAGCGAACGCAAAAAAGAGGCAGATGCCTTGCATAAAATTGCGATTCTCGAAGAGAAATTGGCAGGATTGAATTAATTACATTGGCATTATTATGTGGGCACGCGATTAATCGCGTGCCCACATAATAATGCCAAGATATAAATTGCATAACCAAAAAACGCATCGCCTAGGCGATGCGTTTTTTGTAACGGATTATTATTTATCGAACGTGTATTAACAACGTGAGCGTGCAGAAACATACATGGAGTAAAAATCGCGGTGTTCATCTTGCAAGAACTTCACAAAACTATCAATGCTATTTCGCAATAAGTAATCGATTTCTGACATTAGTTTTTGCATGCGTTCACCAATTTGTGATGAGGTGCGTGCTGTTTTTTTCAATGGATTGATTTCAGTTTCATCTGACAATAGATCGAGTTGAGCTACTTTCACAGCAAAACGTGAAAAAGCACTTCCAAATTCAGGTAAACTGTTCCATTCTGTATGATTTGATGTGCAAACTGTTTCTACAGCTTTGTACATGTTCAGTTTATTCTCTGTGCGCGTATCCATGATCTTTTAATTTAAACAGAAACAAGTGCTGTTTCTTGTTACAATAACGCAATACTTTGCCGAAAGTTGTAACTGAAAAGGGCACAAAAACCCCAAATGTAGGAGTGATGGAATAAACGGTAGCAAATGAGGAGTAAAGTGGATAAATTAACTTTTGGGGCGGAAAACACAAAAGTAGTGTTGCTTTTTGTGGTAAATTGAAATGAAAATTCAGTATTTATAAGGTTGTTTATGACGTAGTCAGTAGCTTACAATAAATGACTTAAATAGGGACTAACTTCAGAAACCTACCTCAATCCATTCCCAATACAACCAATTCATTTATCTTTGATACTATCAAATGATACTATCATGAAACCTCCATATGACATTACACCGCAAATTCTCGATCGAATTAGCTCCATTTCCATGAAGTTAGGCGAGGTCAATGCCAATTACTTGAATAAACAATCTCCCCAACTGAGGAAGCAAAATAAGATCAAGACCATTCACTCATCGTTAAGTATTGAAGGAAACACACTCACTGAAGAACAAGTTTCTGCGGTCATTGATAATAAACGCGTAATTGGTCCTCAGAAAGATGTACTAGAAGTGATGAATGCGGTTAAGGTATATGACTCGCTATCGAAACTAACCCCGGATTCTAGCAAATCATTTCTTGACGCTAACCAACTCTTGATGGAAGGGCTTGTAACCGATGCAGGTAACTACAGAAAACAAGGCGTAGGTATTGTGCAAGGATCGAAAGTGGCTCATGTGGCTCCTCCCTCTGAAAATGTTCCGTTTCTTATGGAAGATTTGTTTAACTATTTAAAGCACGAAGATGAGCTAACGCTTATTAAAAGTTGTGTGTTTCATTATGAAATGGAATTTATTCATCCATTTATCGACGGAAATGGCAGAATGGGACGGCTTTGGCAAACAGTAATTTTGATGAGTAAGTTTCCTGTTTTTGAATTTCTTCCTTTCGAAACCTTGATTCACAAAACGCAAGATGATTACTATAAAGCACTTGCAGCGAGTGATAAGACTGGTAAATCAACCGCATTTATTGAATATATGCTAGGCGTTATTGATCAAACTCTAGGCGAATTATTAGACTACAACAACCGCATAATGACCGATGTGGAACGACTGGCTTATTTCCTTCAATTCAATACAGCTGAGTTCACTAGAAAAGACTACATGAATGTCTTTAAAGAACTATCCACTTCAACAGCAAGTAGAGACCTCATGAAAGGAACAGAGTTGAAGTTGATTGAACGGATTGGAGATAGAAACACATCCCGATATCGATTGCTTTGACTTTCAGAGATAGACCGTTGCAAAACTCTTTACTCATCGTTACTTCAAAAATTCAACATTCTCATTTACAAGCGTAAACTGCGGTGTTAAATTTTAATCGCGCCTCGATTAATGAATTTTGCAACGGTCTAAGAGAGCAACACAGCAGTAACTTCCAACGAAATTAAGTATGTGAAAACGATTGTTCCCCTACACCATCTCCGCCCACATCCGAATCAAGTTACTCCATGTCTGCAATACTTGTTGCGTTTGTAATCCAAGCGGGTCAGTTGATGCTAATGATTCATGTACCGATTTCAAATCTGCTAGAATTTTGCGTTGTTCCGCTGAACGAATCGAACATTGAATCCAAGTAACTACAACTGAACGAACACCAGAAGTAACTTCATTCACACAATGCACATATTGACACGGGTAAATAATTGCTGTTCCAGCTGCTGGTTTATAAGAAACCTCACCACCATCTGTGCGAATAACGAGTTCACCGCCTTCATAAGTCGCAGGATCGCTGAGGAAAATGGTCATTGCTAAATCCGTGCGAATCGTTGGATTACCACCCATAACTGGGCTATCAACATGCCAACCGTACCCCATTCCTTCTAAACATTTGCTAAACAAAAAAGGATACACTCTTGCTGCGTATAAAACTGTATTGAATTTGGGTTCAGAAGCTAAAGCATTCCCCATTAATTGATACAATTGCGGAATTACATTCCGATCGTTTTGATCGACTTGCAAGTTGTTTTTAACCAATTTGGCCGCATCAGTCGCAGTTGTTTTACCATCAATATAAGGTGCGTTGATAAGTAATTGATTAACAGCTTGAAGGGTTTGAGAATTGAGTAACTGAATCTCATGAACGTATTGTGGTTGTTGCATTTTCTGAATTTAAGTGTGCAAGCTAATTAAAAACGGTCGAAAGAACAATCAAGATAGTTTTTTTACCTCATTGTTCCAAAATCACAATTTCCACTCTTCGGTGACGTGGATCATACAAATCTGCTTTGTACAATTCATGGGGCAATTTGTTGCTATATCCTTTAAAAGTCATTCTTGTTGGCGAAACACCATTGCGAATTAAATGATTGTAAATCTTCTCGGCTCGTTTGACGGATAATTCCATTGCAGGTGCACAACAAACATTTCCTCGAATATGGATGCGCATGGTTGGATGATCGGTCATCACTTTTACTAACTGTTCCAATTCAGGATAGGATTCCAGCAACAGAATCGTTTCATTGATTTCAAATAAGATGTTTTTTAAAACGAAAACATCACCTTTTGCCATGGTACTATCTGGATTAAAATCGCGGGGAATGGCTTGAGTTGCTTCTATGTCAGCTGTTGGTTCATCTTGTACAATTTTATCGGGAAAGGTAGCAATTACGATTGGTCGCTCAGTTCGTGCTTTTGCAATCAACTTTATTTCTACGCAACGCTCACGGTTTTCATTATAATTTCCTAAATCGACCTGTGATTCTCCAGCAATTAAACTGTTCCCAACTTGGAAATAGGATTGTTTTGCAAGTAATTGTTCCACAGCATTGAGACGGAAATCAGCTAAATAACGATTGTATTCAGTAGAACCAGTTGTGTCTGATTTACCAATTAACGTTACTTCTGGCATCTAACGATTTTTATCGATTTTGAGAAATGGATTGCTCAATGATTTCGGTTTATAGGAATCAAAATTGAAATAAATGCGAATCGTAGTGTCTTTTTGGGCAAAGACGTTTGAAAAGGAAAGTAGTAAGAAGAAGAGTATGGATAATCGCATAGCTATTAGTTTTCGTGAATGTAATGAATCTGCGAGATATGGTTACAAGTAGTCGAGTAGAAGTCTTTGATTTAGGTGATTTTTTGTACGCATAGAAAACAGTTGATAAACTAAAAAGCGACTGTATCTATTGAGACAGTCGCTTTTTTAAAAGTGTTTATTATTCGAATTACTTTGTTTTCTTGTCAATTGATTGATAATGCAAAATCTCATCCATTGTACCTACAGCAACTGGATGGTAATTTTTACGCGCTTCCGCATAAACAGTCATTGCCCAAGCAAGATCATCACCTTTTTTATCGGAATAAGCTTGATAAATAGGGCTAATGAATTTTCTACGGCCGGTACGCAGTAAGAACTTTTTCACTTGAGGTCGAACATCTTTGTATCCAGAACGAATGCTCAAACAATACCATTCGGTTGCGACTTCAGCATTTCCCCAGTTTTTGAAATCCATTTTTTGATCAATCAATGCCAATCGAGCAGGATCCATTTTCTTTGGCAACTGACGAATAAATACTTGCCATTCTTGTGGCGTATATTGATCGCGCGTTAAAGCAGGTTCACGTTTTTTACCCTTCTTTTTCTTCGGTTGCTTGAAAATATCTTGTCCAGCAGCGAATTGATCTGCTAGAAGTTGAATTTTCTCAAATCGAGGAGAAGTAATGGCAATACAGTTTTTAGGTAAACCTGCTTGATACAACCATTCATCAACGTTGAATTTGATCTTATTCGGTTTGATTAATTTTTCATTCAGGTATTTTTTAAATTGCTCTGTTGTCAATGTCTGAAATTGGTGATCCTTAAAATAGCCTTTTAAAAATTCATCAAATTTTCGTCGACCAAAATCGCGTTCCAATGTTTTTAAGAAAAAAGCGCCTTTTACATACGCAATATCGGTCATTCCATCATCCGGATTTCGACCATTTAAGCTGAGTTTAAGATGTGTGTCTTCTTCTTGACCATTTTTCATGAAGTTCTCTAACTCAACTTCTAATTCCTGAAATTCAATCAAGGCGAGCATATCGGCGGTTTCTTTTCCGTACAACTCCTCCATGATTCGATTCTCGAAATACACCGTAAAACCTTCATTGAGCCAGAAATCGTCCCAGGTTGCATTGGTGACCAAATTCCCAGACCAAGAATGCGATAACTCATGTGCGATTACTGAAACAGCACTTCTGTCACCAGACAAGAGAGTAGGGCTAGCAAAAGTCAAACGCGGGTTTTCCATTCCTCCAAAAGGAAATGAATAAGGTAAAACAATTACATCATATTGATCCCATTGATAAGGACCATACAAGTTTTCAGCTGCCGTAATCATTTTACTTAAATCAGTAAATTCCCAAGCAGCTTTCCCAACCATTTCTGGTTCAGAATAAACGCCACAGTTTTTACCAAGCGATTTATATTCCAAGTTACCAACGGCTAATGCGATCAAATAAACTGGAATGGGTTGCTTCATTTCAAAATGATACTTACCATCAACTGATTTAGTTTTCGGATTTGTAGCACTCATCAATGCCATCAAATCTTTTGGAACAGTAACGTCAGCAGTATAGGTGATCCGATTGGCTGGCGTTCCTTGAACGGGAATCCATGTACGAGTGAGAATTGCCTGACCTTGCGTATATAAATAAGGATGTACTTTTCCAGCCGTTAAAGATGGGTCTAGCCAATCAAGTGCTCCAGCATCTTCGGTCGTTTTGTAGTAGATATTGATTTGCGTGGAATTTTTATCAATTTTCACGCTCAACGGTTGACCAATATATTCCTTTTTAGTTCCTATAATAAAGTCGGTTTCAACTTCATGACCTTTTTTACCCAAGGTGATTTTTTGAATTTCAGGACCGTTGATATCGAAGATTGCAGTGTCCGTATCTTTCAATCGTTCCATGGTATGGCGCGCAACACCATAAATCGTTTTGTTTTCAAAATTGACATCTAATTCCAGGTCAATGTGCTTGGTTCTAATTTCATTTGTATTGGAAAAAGAATGGGCGTCTTCTATCAAAACATTTCCCGAAACATTGGGTTGATCATCAATTAAAGAAGGATCATTGCTATCTCCACATGAGGAAATTATTAAAAGTGAGGTGGCTATTACTGCTGATTTAAAAGAGAATGTATTCATTATTTTGTACTACTTGGGTCGGCTAATATACCTTTTTCTATCCTATTGAAGATTGTCCATCGTTATCTTCTTGTCTTTTTCACTGAGATATCGAATGACATCAGCAGCACCCATTAAGCCAAATAAGGCAGGCATATAGCTGACAGTTCCATAGAAGGAACGCTTGAAATTACTGCCATCCGTCATTTTAAGTGAAGATTTTTGTTGCAATTCAGAAGAAAACACACAGCGAATGGTCTTAAATTCTACTTTCTTCTTTTTTAAGCGTTTTTTGATGTGATGTCCCAGCTGACAATTGTGACTCTGCGGAAGATTGGCAACTTGAACACGACTTGGATCCGTTTTTCCGCCAGCTCCTAAATGCGAAATCACCTTAATTCGTAAACGTTTACAAGCGATCAACCATTCCAATTTAGGTTTCACACTGTCAATGCAATCCATTACATAATCGGGTTCGTAGAGTTTCAAGATTTCCCAAACACGTTCAGGAACTACAAATTCTTCTACAACATTGAGTTGAATACTTGGATTAATATCACGCAAACGTTCGGCAAGAACAACCGCTTTGTTACGACCAATGGTGGAATCTAAAGCTGTAAGTTGTCGATTTTTGTTGCTAGGATCAAATACATCACCATCAATTAAGGTAATCGTTCCAATTCCGGAGCGAGCAATGAATTCAGCTGCAAATGAGCCGATTCCACCCAATCCTACAATCAATACATGCGCCGCTTTCAGGCGATCCATTTCTGTTTTTCCAAGAATTAATTCTGTACGTTCAAGCCAGTTTGTCATGCTGAAATACCGCTAAATAAGTTTCAAATAATTGATCAATAACTGCCTGCAAAGATACTGATTTGATCTGTGCTAATTTTTCATAGAGTAGAATGATGTCCACATCAGCATCGTCGGTTTCAAGAAATAATCGATCAAGTGGCACCGTTTTAATAGCTTTTTGCAGCAACTCATCATACAATAAAGCTTCGCCAAAACTCAAGTAAGCACCTAATTCAAGAAATTTGTTGATTAAGCGCGTTTTTCTAAAACCATGAATAATCCAAGACGGCGAGTTCACTTTTTTTTCTTTGAATAAAATTTCTAATTCATTCCAGCGCCCAACACAATGAATAATAATAGGCAATTGATGTTGTATAGATAATCCCATTTGCAAGCGAAAAAGGCGCATTTGTTCCTCCGTGGAAAGAGCAGAATGCTTATCCAAACCCGATTCACCGATGGCGATACAATTCGTAACTGGCAATATATCATTTATCTGACTTATTAATTCATCAGGGGAAGTCCATAAATAGGCGGGGTGAAGACCAACTGAAAAGAGATAGTCCGGAATTTCAGGAATCTTTAAATCCATTTGAAATACGTCTAGATTGGTTGACGATTTGCTATGGGTATGAGCATTAATAAGTTGTATCTTCTTCATGGTATGAACATGCAAATAGAATCATAATTTGTTTCTTAAATAACGTTAAGAATATATTTTTACCTATTTTCACCCAGTTAATATAAAATCTTGTAATGAGTTCGGAGAGAGATGTAATTGTAGAAATTGAGAAGCAAGGAACCGTTTTTGGTCATCCAAAGGGATTGTATTTGTTGTTTTTCACTGAATTATGGGAGCGGTTTTCTTATTATGGAATGCGTGCTATTTTAATTCTTTATATGACAAAATTGTGGATAGAGAATGGGTTAGAAATTCCTGAGAGTAGTGCAACATTAATTTATGGTTTTTTTACTGGATTTGTTTATTTCACTCCAATTATTGGAGGCTGGATAGCTGATAGATTTATTGGACAACGGAATGCGATTACAATTGGTGGTATAACAATGTTTGTTGGGCAAATGGTTCTATTTGCTGTTAACACCCATGTGGGACTTGCAATAGGATTACTTCTATTAATTATAGGTAACGGTTTCTTTAAACCGAACATTTCAACTTTAGTAGGTCGATTATATAGAGAAAATGATAGTCGTCGTGATTCAGCTTTTTCTATTTTTTACATGGGAATTAATGCAGGTGCATTGATTGCTCCATTTGTTGTTGCTATTCTTTGTAATAGTTTATTTGCTACTAAAGGATTAGATGCTGATGGGAATGAAATGATCATGAGTTATGGTTATAAATATGGGTTCTTAGCAGCAGCGATTGGAATGGCATTAGGTCAAATCATTTTTAATCTTTTTGCTAAAAAATACTTGCTTGAAATTGGTGAAAAGCCATCAAAAGAATCAAGATTACCACAAACAGAGGTTGTTGATGGAGTAACTAAAAATGTCGCTAAAGTTCCATTAACCATTATTGAAAAACAGCGTATAACTGTGATTTTTATTCTCACATTCTTTGTTATTTTCTTTTGGGCTGGTTTTGAACAAGCTGGATCTTCGATGACACTTTATACAGATAAATATATTGATAGAAGTTTCTTCGGATGGACCATTCCTACTGAATTATTCCAATCAGTTAACCCTTTGTTTATTGTGTTGTTAGCGCCATTGTTCGCTTGGTTCTGGAATTCAAAATATGGTTCTCGTCTAACAACACCAGTAAAAATGAGCTTAGGTATGATCCTCTTAGGTATTGGGTTTTTATTCATGTTATTGGCAACAACTGGTGTTGTAACAGAAGGTGCAGGTGAACAAGAAGTCGTTCGTCAAAAAGCAGCTTTGATTTGGTTGGTGATGACCTATTTCTTCCATACCATCGGTGAACTTTGTTTATCACCAGTAGGGTTAAGTGTAGTTACCAAATTAGCTCCTGTTAAGTTGGCTTCTATGTTAATGGGGGTATGGATGCTATCTACTTTTGTTGCAAATATTATTGGTGGGTTCATAGCTGCTTTTGTTGAGAAAATGGGAGCGGGAACAATCTTCGCATCAATTGCTTTGTTTGTTATCTTATTAGGTGCGTTAATGTTGTTATTGTCGAAAAGACTTAGCAAAATGATGCATGGTGTTAATTAATTTAGCTTATATCTGATTTGAAAATCCCATTGCACATTTGTGTAATGGGATTTTTTAAACGCATTATTTTTTTAAATCATCAGATTTATTCACTTCACTAAAATGATTAGTATGAAAAACGCAGATAACATCTTAGACCAGAATGCAGGTTCTGAAATAACGCTTGATCAAATTCAAGATTTTAAAGGGAAATACCCCAAGCAATTGTGGTTCCTTTTCTTGGCTGAAATGTGGGAACGCTTTTCTTTCTATGGAATGAGAGGTATGTTGGTCTTATTTATGGCTGATAAAACACTAGGGTTAGGTATTTCCGAAAAAGATGCGAATCTTCAATATGGTGCGACTCAAGCATTTGTTTATACATTCGCTTTTATAGGGGGAATGTTTGCAGATAAAATCTTAGGTTTTAGAAAATCAATCTTTTGGGGGGGATTACTAATGATTGTGGGTAGTTTTGTGCTAGCTGTTGCTCCAAAGGAATTATTCTATATAGGAATTAGTTTTACCATTATTGGTACTGGTTTTTTTAAACCAAACATTTCAAGTATGGTTGGCAGTTTGTATAAAGCTGATGATCCACGAAGAGATGCTGGTTTCTCCTTGTTCTATTCTGGAATCAATGTTGGCGCTTTATTTGGTGGAGCAGCATGTATTGCTGTGGCTCATACTTATGGTTGGAATTTGGCCTTTGGGTTGTCAGGAATTTTCATGACATTCGGGTTGCTCGTTTTTTCATTTACCCAACGAACATTAGGTCCTATCGGATTATCACCAATAATTGGTAAGCTAGATGAGACAAAAAGTAAATACGCACGATATGCTGTTTATATTGGTTCCTTGTTGGCAATCCCACTCATTTTAATTTTAGTCTCAAATTCAAAGTTCACAGATATTTTCATGTATATAGTTGGACCTTTAGCGCTCATCTATATTCTGATCGAAATGTTGAAGTATTCTGCAATTGAGCGAAAGAAAATAATTGCCGCATTAGTATTTATAATATTCTCTGTTTTTTTCTGGGCTTTCTTTGAACAAAGTGGCGGATCTCTTAGTTTATTCGCAAAAAACAACTTAAATGCTGATTTCTTGGGCGTCAATCTTGATCCGAATGTCGTCAATAATTCTTCCAATTCTTTATTTGTAATTATTTTCAGTCCTTTAATTGGATTGTTGTTCATTTGGATGTATAAAAGGAAAATAGAGCCAAATTCAATTATCAAGTTTGGAATAGCTTTTTTGCTCCTTTCTCTAAGTTTTTATGTGTTTTATTTACTAAGGTTTTATGCGGTAGATGGTAAATCATCGTTAGTCGTATTTACATTGGCATATTTGATAATTACGTTTGCGGAGTTATTTTTATCCCCAATTGGACTTTCCTTAATGACCAAGCTGTCTCCTAAGAATTTGAATGGTGCCATGATGGGTCTATGGTTTTTGGCCTCTGCTTATGGACAATATGCAGCGGGTATATTAGGTGCGGGTATGGCTACAGCCGATGAAACAGCTCCTTCTCATGAAAAATTAATTTCATATACAGATGGTTATCATCAATTGGCAATTTACGCGGTGATTTCAGGTGTTGCCTTGATTGTCATTTCTCCTCTTGTAAAGAAACTTATGCAAGGAGTGAAATAACAAAAACGTTCTTATATTTGAGTCCCGTCTAGTTTATTCTTGGCGGGACTTTTTTATTAAGTATGAAAAAACAACGTAAACACCCCCAAGGACTTCCTTACCTCTTCCTCTCTGAAATGTGGGAACGATTCGGTTATTATTTAATGATCGGAATATTCACCTTGTACTTGAAAGATGGTACACAGGGATTTGAAATGTCAGAAGCTGAATCTGCTAGTTTGTATGGAACATTCATCGCATTGGTATTTTTCACACCATTTATTGGTGGTTTGCTTGCTGATCGGTTGTTGGGATATCGATTGCCCATTGTCATTGGGGGCATCATGATGGGAATAGGATATTGTCTGATGGGCATTCATTCTTATTCCATGTTATATACAGGAATGGTCATGGTGATTCTTGGAAATGGGTTATTTAAACCCAATATCTCCACTTTACTGGGAAATTTATACAACGATCCTCAATATATTGCTCAAAAAGACGAAGGCTACAATATCTTTTACATGGGAATCAATATTGGTGCGTTTGTCTGTAATATAGTTTCTGCTTTCTTGATCAATAAATATGGGTATTCGATAGCTTTTGTTGGCGCAGGTGTCGGAATGTTTGTTGGAGTTGGAGTGTTTCTATTAGGAAATCGTCATTATTTAGTTGGTGATGTGAAGAAAGTTGCCGTTCCAGGTGAAAAACCGTGGTGGATCGATTTAGCAATAGTAGTAATTCCGGCTGTCCTTTTTGCAGTGATCGGTTATTTTATAAATGGTGTTCCCTCAGATTCGAATCCACATTCTTTCTTGGTCAAAGATGATGTGACAGATGCTTTCCTTTTTGCATGTATACCTGTGGTTTTCTTTTTCGCGTATGTATTATTCAGTTCACCAAAGTCGGAAAGAAGAGTCGTTGGAGCAATCTTGGTTGTCTGCATGGCCGTGATGCCTTTCTGGGCAATTTTCAAACAGAATGGAACAGTATTGAATACGTGGGCGAATAATTATACAGATCGTGAAGTTCCTCCATCAATAAAATCAGGATTAAAAGAAATGTACCTCGCGGATACGATTGAGTATAAAAAAGGTGAAAAACCTTCGCCCGTTCTCGATAAGCAGTTTAGAAAAGTAGGAGACGAAGAAGCCATTCAATACCCAAGTTATTTTAATAATTACGCAAAAAAGGAAACACTTAAACCTGGAAAAGAGGTTGTCGTGTTTAATACAAATATATTTCAATCAGTCAATCCGTTTTGGGTGATTGTATTAACGCCTTTAATCGTTGGGTTATTTAGATTTTTGCGCTACCGTAGGCTTGAACCTTCTATTCCAATCAAGTTTGTTATAGGATTATTTATTACTGGACTTTCATGTCTTGTCATGGTTGCGGCCGCTAATGACGCAATGAATGGTTCAATAAAATCAAGTTACTGGTGGTTTTTCGCAGCGTATGG
>JAYSRF010000194.1:0-76169 GCA_043721195.1 Fluviicola sp.
CACCCATTCGTCACCGTCTTTGACAGCTGTACATTTCATACGCATCGCATCAGAACCTGTATTCGGCTCTGTTAAACCCCAAGCACCAATAAATTCTCCTGATGCTAGTTTTGGAAGGTACTTGCGTTTTTGTTCTTCGTTTCCATGGTAATAGATGTGTCCTGTACAAAGTGAATTATGGGCAGCAACGCTCAATCCAACTCCTCCACACACACGGCCTAATTCCATCAATGCTGTAGCATATTCGAAATATCCAAAGCCACTTCCACCGTATTCTTCTGGGACAAAGATTCCGAGCAATCCAAGATCACCCATTTTTTTCATAACATCTACGGGAAAAAATTCTTCATCGTCCCATTTGTTCATATTTGGACGGATTTCTTGTTCAGCGAAATCACGTACCATCTGCGCAATCATGCGCTGATTTTCATTCTTCTCAAAATTCATGCTTAACAGTTTTGGGGTGCAACAGTTAACAGTTTGTCTATTCGATTATTTTAGTAGGCGACTAAATTAGTAATATTCTTGCTGTACTTCGCTAATTTTTCTTCTCCATTTAAAAATGTGAGTCCAACTAAGAAATTAAAGCCCATTACTTCACCTCCACATTTTTGAATTAATTCAGCAGCAGCAGAAGCTGATCCACCAGTTGCTAATAAATCATCATGAATCAATACTCTTTCTCCTGGCTTAACAGCATCTACATGCATTTCGATGACCGCACTTCCATATTCCAAATCATACGAATGGCTTATTTTATGGTAAGGTAGTTTCCCTGCTTTGCGAATGAGTACAAACGGAATCCCTAATCGCATTGCAAGCGGGTAACCGAATAAAAAACCACGGCTTTCAATACCAGCAATTTTGTCAATGGACTGGTCTTTATACATTTCCACCAAATGGTCAACGATTTCGAGCGATAAAGCTGCATCTAACATGATGGGGGTGATGTCTTTAAAAATGATCCCTTCTTTAGGGAAATTAGGGACATCTCGTATGGCGGACTTGATTTTTTCTTCTATCATTAATCGATTGTTAAATACCGTTTTAGCTTTTCAAAAAGTTCGTTGGTCATTAAAACCGATTTCTTCACATCTTCAATTCGTTTAAAACGACCGTTTTGAGAGCGCAATTTTACGATAGAATTTGCCAAATTCCAAGAAATATAAGGATGGGTTTTTAATTCTTCTACTGTTGCTGTATTGATATTGAGTTGATGAAGCTTTGATTCGGTAAACAAAAGTGCTGGTGCGATGACTTGTAATTTTTCCTGATCCATTTTCCAAACTTCGAGCAATTGTTCTTCCGCATAAAACCCTCCTAGTTCATCACGCAATTTAATGATTTGCTTAGCGAAGAATGGACCGATGCCTTTCACTGTCATTAATTCATCGATTGTAGCAGTATTCACGTCAATTTTTACTACAGCCTTCGTTTCAAATCTCTCTGTGTTAGTTCGGAATTCGTACTCATTTTTAGTAGCATAATGAGTTGAATCTTTAATCAGGGCGAATAGTTCATCCGAAATGACAAAGATCTTTTTCAAATCTTCATTCGATCGGATTCCGCGTTTGGCAAATTTTAGAATCACCGCTGCTTGTTTTTCACTCAATCCTAGATTCATCCAATCTTCGACAGAATAGGTATTGGGATCAAATGCTTTTGATGGTGCTGAATAACGGGATTTTTTCTTTTTTTTATATTTATAACGATTGGCATCTCGTTGCACATCTTTTACAGCCTTTTGGAAAGCAGTATCATGGAACGAAAGTTGTTCTTTCTCAATTGGTTTAAAATAGCGCCAAATATCTGGGAACAAGAAAACTACTATAAGCAGTAAAATGAAGATTAGTGTGCCGCGAAAAGTGGACTTCGATACAGTTGGATTCTCATTCATTGAATAGTATTAGCATCGAAAATTACTATTTTGAAAAAAAATAAAACACAACTAATTATTTGAAAATTCAAACAAATAATTGATTTTTTTAAACTAAAACCTAGCTTTTTTCGTCTTGAAGATAAATCACTCTGCTAAATCTAATTCCTGGATCAGTATTGCAACGGATTCTACGAGTTTTTTTGGCTGATAATTCAATTGCCTTCTTGCTTTTGATAAATCAAATCCTGTTTTAGGTGGACGTTTAGCTGGTTGGTTTAACGTGGCTGAGGAAATGGCCTCAATTGGAGGATTTTGAATTCCTAAATAGCTAGCAATTTCCTTGACTATTCGATCAATTGAATTGGTTTCTGGACCAGACAAATGAAAAATTCCCTTTTCTTTTCGATTCACAATTTCAACACAACCATACGCCAAATCATCTGCCCAAGTTGGTGCACGAAACTGATCATTGACCAATTTCATGGATTCTCCTTTTGGCAATGCTTCCAACGCCCATAAAACGAGATTGGTGCGTGATAAATGATGTCCTGTACCAAAAACAATTATCGTTCGGGCTATTGACCAATCAGTGATTTCATCTTTTAGTAACAGTTTTTCTGCATCTACTTTTGATTGAGCGTATACACTAAGTGGACGAACTTCATCTGTTTCACAATAATTACCTTTCGTTCCATCAAATACAAAATCAGTTGAGACTAATTGAAAATGCACATTGAATTGTTTAGCTGTTTCCCACAACAAATGAGTTGCTTCAACATTAACGGCATGGCATTCTATTGGATTTAACTCACAATAATCAACATTGGTCAACGCAGCGGTATGGATTATTGCTGTTGGTAAGTAAGTCGAAACAATCGTTTGAATTTCATCATCTGAACAAATATCCAACGATTGGTAACTGGAACTTGGGCAATCTGGATTTCTGTTTTCACCTTTCGAAGTGGCTAGAAACGGTATAGATTGTTTGATACATCTTTTAACGATTTTCTGACCGAGCAGTCCATTTGATCCAGTTATCAGTAATTTCATAGTTGCACAGCGTATTACAGTTCCCAAATAGAGGAACGTTTGGTGCGTTTGAAACCAAAATAATGTTTGTGTTCAAGAATCCACGCCATGATTAAATAAGGAATCAATGGTGAGCCAAGTCCAATGCAGGTAGCATAAATGAATCCTAAACGCACTTTATTGGTATGAATTCCCAATTTTTGAGCCCACCAAGCACAGACTCCAAAGGAGCGCATCTCAAAGAAAAAGGCAATTTTTTGAATGGTACGTTTCATCGCTTCAATAAATACATTCCTACTTTACAGTTCAAACACTGTTTCTTGCTACAAAATTCGTTTTTTAATTCGATAAGTCCTTGACTTTCGGCTGCTGATTTTGCAATTAATCCTAATTCTTTCCAATTCACTAGAATTACATTTTTTTCTGCAGGTAATAATTCGAGTAATTCCAATCCTTTTTCTTGATAAATGGTCGTATGCATGGTCTCTGAAAGCCACCATAAAAAGGGAACTATACTATTGATTAAGATAACATGTGCTGTCGAAAGACTCATGGCAGAAGATTGACTTCGCGAACGTTGTTTACCAAAATGATAGTGTTCCAACCAATAATTTGCTGGCGAAGCCGTCAATGCTTCTTCTAACCGCAATTTGAGTTCTTTCGTTGGCAATTCCCAAAATGCTTTCGACCAATTCATTCGTTCAATAAATGCAGCAAATTGAGCTAATCGTACTGTTGGAAATCCTGCTGGTCGGCATCCTTTAAAATGCCAAGCATGTGCCTTAGATGGATAGATTGTGAGTCGATGCGATTGATAGCTCCATTCCGAAATCAATTCTTCTTGATAGTCATCTGTAGGTGAAACATCTAAGAATCCACTAGCACCAAAGACAATACTTTCGATTTGTTTATTGGATGCTTTTATGATGCGATCAAACGGAATGCGATGCGCTAATTCTTGAAATGGTAATTGATTTGTTTTCATTCCAAATGCTTGAGCGATTGTATGAAACAGCACTTTTCTAGGATCGGAATTGAGTTGTTTTGCTAATTCAGCCACCCTATTTTTTTTCCGCTCCAAACGACGAAATAATGCCCCTTCTACCTGATTCCATGTTACTGGAAGTGGACAATCTGCCAATTGAGCTGCACAAGGAATAGGAATGTGTTGATTCGTTAAAGCTTGGGTTCGTTTAAAATGCTCTTCATCAATAAATTGTTTGAGTTCCAAAGTAGGAATGGGAATTCCTTCAATAAACACCAAGCGATCGTGTTCGTAAACAACATGTAAAATCACATTATTATAGGCTTCATCAAACTGATGACCATGTGCGTACCAATCGGAAGATTTAATATGCATTTCAATGTTTCCGCTGTGTTGGATTCCTTCTAGTTCAATTCGTCCATTGAAAAAATCGGGACCGGATGCTGTATTGTAAAATCCAACATGTAAAATGCGCAATTCTTGTTGATCAATTGTTTTGAGCAGATGCATCGGTAAGCGTTTCATACGCCATAGTAAATGCAAGTAAAGTTCATTCATGAAAAAGGTTTCTATTGAATATACACATTTTTGAATTAGGAAATGGTATTCACCTTCAATAAAGTAGGTGTGAGAAGTCAAAAAACTGGAATCAATCTCATCTAGAAATGTCGATTGGGAAAATTGTCCATCTGATTGCGTTGATTTTCCATTTTAAAGCCATCACAGTTGCCACACCTTTGCAGTGTATTAATTATTCAACAAACAATTTAAAAAATAAAAACATGAAAAATTTTAGCGTACCAACACGAGCAGAAGTAGCACCAGCTAATCAAGAAATCTTTGACAATTTGAACAAAGCATTGGGATTTGTCCCGAACTTATATGCAGCCATTGCGCATTCAAGCACGGGATTGGCGAAATATCTTTCTTATCAAAATGCCAAAACATCTTTGAATAACCGTGAGAAAGAAGCTGTGAATCTTATTGTAAGTCAAGTGAATGGTTGTATTTATTGTCAAAGTGCTCACACTGTAATTGGAAAAATGAATGGTTTTACGGATGAACAAGTGTTGGATATTCGTCGTGGCGATAGTACAGATGCCAAGTTAAACGCACTTGTACAATTGGCAGGAGAGATTACTGAGAAACGTGGTTATGCTTCTGAATCCTTGGTTGAAGCATTCTATGCCCAAGGTTACAACAATGAAAACTTGGTAGATCTTATTTTACAAGTCAGTGATAAAACAGCTATGAATTATTTGCACAACTTAACAAAGGTTGAAGTTGATTTTCCAGTAGCGGTTGCTATCTAATTAATGTTTTACTAAACAACGTATCATTTGTCATCCTAACAATTGGGGTGACAAATGATACTTTATAGGTTATTTGGAAAATCACAACTTTGTATCACTAGAAATTCAAATTAAATATGGAACAAAAATTCCCACTTCCTCCCTTCACTGAGGAAACAGCAAAACAAAAAATTCAATTGGCAGAAGATGCTTGGAATAGTCAAGATCCAGATCGTATTTCAAAAGCCTACACGATGGATAGTGAATGGAGAAATCGGTCTGAATTTGTATCTGGTCGCGAAGCTATTGTTGCGTTTTTGACTGCCAAATGGAAAAAAGAATTGCAGTATGTACTCAAGAAAGATTATTGGGCACACACCGATAATCGTATCGCAGTAAGGTTTGAATATGAATATCAAAACACCGAAGGAAAATGGTTTAGAGCTTATGGAAATGAAAATTGGGAATTCGATGAAAACGGATTGATGGCAAAACGGTATGCAAGTATCAATGATTTAGAAATTGCAGAAATAGATCGACGATTAGGTCATTAATCAACACTAAATTCGGAGCACGATTTAGCATCTGTTCAAATTTGTTCTAATTTCATTCTTATGATGAATACAAACGTACAAACACTGATTAATCCACAAAACGGAAATTTAGCATTTAAACAATTTTCATTTGAGGACAATGGTCATTTTGATCACATCCAACGGCACAATTATTACGTTTTAATTTGGGTGAAAAAAGGAACCGGTAAACTTACTGCCGATTTCAATGAGTATACATTTACTGAAAACACCTTATTTGCTTTTGCACCTTATCAGCCATTTATGTTAACGCCAGGCACTGGTTCTGAGCAATCACAATTAGAAGGTGTAGCTATTTATTTTCACCCTGAGTTTTTCTGTATTCATAAGCATCACGAAGAAATTGCTTGTAATGGTGTTCTGTACAATAACATTTATTCACCGCCTTTTGTAACTGTTGATGATACGGCTGCTGCTACTTTGACAATGCTTGTAGAGCAAATTCAGGTGGAGATGCAACAGGTTGCTTTGGCGCAATATGAATTATTGATTTCCTACTTGAAAATTTTCCTAATCACCGCTGCTCGATTAAAAACGGCTCAACAACCTTTCGAAAAACAAATTGAATCCGAACAAAAAGAACCATTCATCTTACAGCAATTAAAAGATGCAGTAGAAGCAAATTTTCGTTCCAAACATTCACCAAGCGAATATGCAGAAATACTCTTTGTTTCTCCAAAAACATTAGCGAAGATTACCAAAAATCATTTTAACAAAACCATTTCGAGCATTATCAATGAACGCATCATCATAGAGGCGAAACGCGAGTTGTACCTTACCAATAAAACGGTGAAAGAAATTGCCTACGAAATGGGATACGATGACGAATATTATTTCAGTCGATTTTTTAAAGTGAATGCAGATGTTTCACCTCAACTCTATCGAGAAACGGTTGGATTTGGGAGAGCGATGGTGTGATTTCAAACCGATCTAATCGATTAGATTGTATACCTTAATTTTACTTAGTCTTTATTGTGTACTTCGATTGGAATTTCTTTTAAACAATCGTTAATTGTCCTATCGAGGGTCATGCTATTATTTTGCATTTTCATCACAATTGCACACATGTTTCAATAGTTCAAAAGGATTTGAAAAATCGTTTGAAATCGGTGAATTAACCGTACTATTCATTTTCCAATAAGATCTAATTGAACCACCTTTAAAGTGATAGTTTTTATTATAAAACCTGCTAATGACACCGCTATTGCATTGAACCACAAAAAAGTCATAGCTGTTGGAATGACTCCAACCTGCATCGAAACCTGATCCAAGAAAGAATATATGCTTGACACAAGCCAAAGAATCGACTACAGGTTTTATGCGATTTTTTTTACCATTAGTATGAAAGAGTGTATCGTTTTCCAAATTCTGAGAAAAATTGATTGAGTCGATTGTAGCTAAAAGTGAATCTATAAAATGATAATTATCGACACCATATTGGAGTGAATAACTGCTGTCTTTAACCTTAAAAAGGACACCGTTTTCAATGAAAACGCTTTGATAATCAAGTGAAAATTTAACTTCTCTCAAATAATAATTCGCATGAATAGGAATTCCATCATTCCATTTACCTGAAACGATGTATTTTCCAAAGTAAGTCCCGAATCCATTTGCAAATCCACTCTTCATTTCACCTGAATATCTGATCGAACCAGAATAATCGAATAAGATACCGTTTCCAACTGCTGAATCGTTCACACATTCACCCGTCCAACTAGGCCTAAATATAGTCTCAGATGCAATTTTATTCACCTTGCACTTCTTGATATTCCCACACTTAACGAGAAAAAAGAGTGAAATAAAACTTACTACAATTAGTTCGTACTTCTTCATCTTTATTTAAACAATTGTAATTACAACTGCTCTGGAAACAACTCCAACAACCCTGCTTCACTAGCTTCGCAGACACCACGTTCGGTAATCAATCCTGTGATCAATCGAGCTGGAGTGACATCAAAACCGTAATTACTCGCATTTGTAGTTTCTGGGCAGATCAGTACTTCATCCAATTTTCCAGTGGTTTTGCTTTTACCAACAACATATTTTACTTCGTCTTGGTTGCGTTCTTCGATTGGAATTTCTTTTAAACCATCACTAATTGTCCAATCGAGCGTGGTTGAAGGAAGCGCAACATAAAAAGGAATCTGGTTGTCTTTTGCTGCTAAAGCTTTCAGATACGTTCCAATTTTATTGGCAACATCACCTTGCCGAGTTGTACGATCTGTTCCAACGATTACAAAATCGACCATCCCGTGTTGCATTAAATGCCCGCCTGTATTATCAACAATCAAGGTATGTGGAACATCATGTCGTGTTAACTCATAGCACGTAAGATTTGCACCTTGATTGCGCGGTCGGGTTTCGTCTACCCAAACGTGAACTTTTATGCCTTTTTGAACTGCTTGGTAAATCGGAGAAGTAATGGTTCCCCATTCAATACAGCCCAACATTCCAGCGTTACAATGCGTAAGAATATTGATTGTTTCGCCGTTTTTTTTAGCTGAAAGCGCTTCCAATAAAGGCAATCCGTGAACGCCAATCATGCGACACGTTTCTACATCTTCCTCTACAATTCGAGCAGCAGCATCCCAAGCTGTTTGTAAAAAATCAGTTGTTTCATCGAGTGCCAAGCGCATTTTATCCAGTGCCCAAAACAAGTTTACAGCCGTTGGTCTTGAAGCACGTAAATCAATGAATGCTTGCTCCAAAAAATCACCATCCAATTGTTTTTCGATGAGTTCACGAACAGCTAGGTAAATTCCATAAGCTGCAGTTGCTCCAATTAAAGGTGCGCCACGAACAGTCATTTCTTTAATGGCCATTTCCGCATCACGGTAAGTTTCCAATTTGACCACCACCCATTCGTGTGGCAATTTACGTTGGTCAATGACTTCTACATACCGATCTTCGGTTGTCCAAATTGTTCTGAAAGCACTCATAGCAAAAAATTGAAGGGCAAAGTTAATGATTCTAGTAGATGCAGAGTTAAGTCAACATGAATGGGGTAATACTATTTACCTCAGTTCGATTATTTCATTAAAACTTCCAACTGTTCTTTCCCAAGAACCAACCGTTCCAGGTCGAACCAATTGGATTGTTTGATAGCCTGCCTCTTGTGCCGCAACAAGTTCTTCCACAATATCACTTAAAAACAAGGTGTTTTCTGGTGCAATCGCTAGCACTTTTGAAATAGCTGAATATGTCGCTGTTTCGCGTTTACCACCCGTTTTTGTATCGAAGTAGGCAGAGAATAGGGGGGTTAAATCACCTGCTACACTGTACCCGAAAATGAGTTTTTGCGCAGCTACTGATCCCGATGAAAAAACACCTAATCCAATGCCTTTTTCGTGCCAATTGCGCATTGCTGGAGCAACATCTTCGTAAACATGTCCTTTGAGCGATCCATCTTTGTAACCTTGTTCCCACAAAATTCCTTGAAGTGTTTTTAGAGGGGTTATTTTTCGGTCTTCCACACTCCAGCGATAAAGCGTTTCGATGATTGCTTCTTCAGAATCTACAATCATTCCATCTTCCGATTTCGCCAAAGTGATTGTTTCTTCAAATGCAGCAACAACAATTGGTTGTTCTTTCATTGTAAGCAAGTTGCGAATATTCGTCCTGAAATAGGGGAATAATTCTTCGGCTACAAATGAAATAGAGGAAGTTGTTCCTTCAATATCGGTCAAAATAAATTGAACTGGTGCACTTATCATGGGGCAAAGTTAATGATTCAATTTGGAAGGTAAGGAGATAAATGGGGATGGAAACTGCAAAAAATCTGGTCTTGTGGGCTCGTGATTCATTACGAGCCAAGCAAATCATATCATATCATAGATAACCAAAAAAAGGCTCGTGATAAATCACGAGCCAACCAGAAGATAAACCCTTATAATGTAGATTCCTGATGAATCAAGAGCCAACAATTAATTAGCGAAGCAATTGAAAAAATCCAGAATAGAAACCCGTTTCGTATTTAAGACCATTCGGATACAATTTATAGAAGTAAACTCCTTCGGTTAAATTACCCCCATTCCAATCATTTTTATAACCTGTTGTTTCATAAACAATATTCCCCCAGCGATTGAGAATGACCAATTCTGAATTCGGATAATCGTCAATGTTTCGAATGATAAAAAGATCATTTGTACCATCATTATCAGGGGTAAACACATTTGGAATGCTAATTAAACATTCAACGTAAACTTCTTCAAAAGAAGAGCCAACTGCATTTCCACACACATCTCCAACGGCTAATTGAAATACCGTAGATTCTGTAGGTGCAACGGTTATGCTAGGTTGACCTTGTTGTGCACCAAAATTATAGGAAGGCGTTGCAAGCCAAACATACGTATAACCAAATGGAATGCCACCACTCACGGTTGAAGTAAACACATGTGATTCGGATAAGGGAGCTTCTGTACAAAGCGTGTCACCCGCATTGATCGAAACGGTCATTGGATCAACATTTAGAATCTCGATTGTTGGACCACCACATGCATCCGTATTATCAATCAGAATTTCAACAAATTCAGAAGTTGCACCATTATCATCATTTACGTACGGATTTAACCAAATCGTATCTGTCAAGGCGCCAGCATCAAATGTAATTGTAGTTGGAATTAACTCATAATCATCCCCATTTGTAGCATCGCCTTGAATGAGTAGATTCACTGTGCCATTTGTATTTACATCGCTACGCGTCACCACATAATAAGCATTTCCACAGCCTTCATACGTACTTTCCACATTTGCTACGATACTCAGTCCACTTGAATTAAAACTATTCGCTTCCAAAAATACACCTGAATCCCAAGCAGCATCTCCAGCATCTCCAATTGCTAATTTGATGTGATAGGTTTCACCACAAACAACAGCCGCAACAGCAGTAAGAACCACTGTTCTTCCATCGTATTCATAATCTGTTCCGTTATTCTCTCCTGCATAAAAAACGCTATAGCTAGCCCAGAGTGGATCAGCATTCGCACATTCAGTTGGATCGCCGCCACCTGCTAATCCAGAATTGACAGTATTGATAGAAACTGGTGTATTGGTAAATGTTCCAGGATTTGCTGGATCAGGAATTAAAGCAAGGTTTTTTGCCACGTAAGCTGCACCATTTGGATTGGTTCCTGTTAGAAAGAAACCAAACGCATCATTTACTGTACTACAAACAAATTCAGGGTATTCTTCAGAAGCAAATACATACCTAAAAGAAATGGTATCGCCAGAAGGAATGAAGTCAAACTCAATGATTGATTCATCAAAAATTTGATTCGCTGTGATGGATTGTAAATCGGGATCAACACCCATTGCACCTAAACCACCAAGTGTGGAGCCACCACCAATATTGGGTTGTGCAGCTAATTGAATATCACCACTCCCCATGATAAAACCACTTGCCAAACCAATTGCTGAATTGACATCATTGAATGAACCAACACTTTCTTGCACTAGATTCCCTGGGATTCCATTGTATTGAATGTTGGTTACTGTGACACCATTTCCAAGCAAGACATTTTGAACATATTGCTCTACAGTCAAGTTATTCGTAACCGTTACTTGTGCATACCCGGCAATTGAAATGAATGGAAAAACGATGAGGAAAATACACTTTTTCATTTTCTTGAATTATTAAATCGTTGTTTGTAAAAGAAAAATCTTGTGTAGTAGCAAATGAAAGACGTCTCAATTGTAAAAAAGTTGCAAATGAAAAAATATATTTTGAAATTATTTAAACTTAATTCACACCATGAATTCCCGAAAAGTTAATCCCAAAAGCCAGAAATAATATTTGAGAAAGAAACTTGAAAATCCAACGTTGATCAACAACAGCGTTTCACCATTATCCCACGTTAAAAAAGATAACCAATGAATGTAAGTGTTGCGGTAACAACTGTTTAAAATTAAGAATTATGAAAGATTTGTTTTATCATGAACATACAGACGCCGGCTATTTAGAGTCTGATTACGAGTTCACTAACTTCTTTTAGGAGTTACAAAAGATTGAAATCGTTCTTCAATTTTGGATTCAGTATAGACAGGTACCCAACCACTCATATCAATAAAAATTCGAATTGCTTTTACGAACGGATTACTCTCTCCAGCATCAAACCAGTGTTTTGTTCCAGCTGGAACGGAAATCAAATCCCCTTTTTCACACAAAACATTGAAGACTTCTCCATTCTCTAAATGAAACCAGAAAATCCCTTGACCATCTACGAAAAATCGAATTTCATCTTCTGAGTGAGTATGCTCCGATAAAAATTTAGCTCGAATTGCTGGATAATTTTCTGTTAGATGATTAATCGTAATCACGTCCGCAGTTTGATAACCACCTGCTTTCATAAATGGGTTAAGGTCTGTTGAGTAAGCAGCTAATATTTCATCTGGTGTAGCTGCATCTGAAAACACGACACTTGCCTCCCACTGATCAAAGAATACGTTTCGTGCGTTCAAAAATGCACGAATAATCGAAGGATTATGTTCCGTATACTGCTCCTCTGGAATAGATAGAATTGCCATTTATAGATTTGTTTTTACTGAATTGCACGAAAATAATGATTTTTGAAGAATCCTTTCACAATACAGGATTTTAAAATCACCCTTTCAAAGTCAATTCAAAATTCTTCCAAATGAAGGAAACGGAATCTACATTTTTATTGGTGAAGCGTTTTAAGACACACATCCTCAATTCGATTTAATTTCCTCCGTTCCGTCTGCATGTTTGGCAAAACGAGTTCTAGATCTATCGTGCACATGATCGTATGTAGGCCATGGCCATCCACCAAATTGTGTGTCGTGATAATCTTGAAAAGCCTGATTGATCTCTTCCTTGGTATTCATGACAAAAGGACCATATTGCATCACTTGTTCACCAATTGGTTTACCCTGTAATATAAAAATACTTGCTGGTTTTTCCCCACAAGTGAATGTAACTTCTTGGTCGGCGAGTAATTCAATACCTGAATAGGAAGAAATTGTTTGATCGACAACTTTCAGGGTATCTCCCTCATAAAAATAAATCGTACGATTGACTCCTGCACTTGCTTTCGGTAAATTCATTGTTGCACCAGGTTCCATTTTAATGTTGACAATCAGCACTTCATTGTCGCTTGCTGCAGCCCAAGAATTAGGTGGCGGATTCGTAGCAGTCGATTCACCCCAATTACCAGCAATCAATTCAATCGTTGACGTTTTATCCGATTCATCTTTCAACACAATATTCGGAATGGCTTCTTTCCACAACATTTTAAAATGTGGTTCAACCATTTTATCTTTTTTAGGTAAGTTAAGCCACACTTGAAACAATTCCATTGGGTTTTCTTCTTCTTGGGAAAGCAGCGGAAACATTTCAGCATGTTGTACACCTTTTCCAGCTGTCATCCATTGCACATCTCCATCACCGTATCTTCCGGCAGCTCCCAATGAATCAGAATGATCAACCATTCCCTTGCGCACAACAGTGATGGTTTCAAAACCACGATGAGGATGCCCAGGAAATCCAGGAACAGTTTTACCATGATACATTCTAAAACCATCTTTAATGATAAAATCATCGCCCATGTGACGACCAGTAAAATGGCTTTCAGCTGGTCCCATTTGTTCATTTCCTCTTGGGAAAAAATCTTCATGATGTACACAAAATAAAAAAGGATCTTGCGTTTCCCATTGAAAACCGAGCGGTTTTATCTGCTTAATTGGATGTATCACGTTTTTGTCTGTTGATTCGTTACTTTTTGACGCAGCTGTTAACCATGGTAATGCAAAAATAGCACCCGAGGCTAAAGATAATCGTTCAATAAAAGTTCTACGATCTTGTTTGGAGCTCATACCATTACAATTTAGTTACCATGGTAACAAATTTAATGAAAAATTTGATATCAGGATGATTTTGACTTTATGACTTCTTATTGGGGCTAAGAATCAACGCTATCAGATTGAAAATGTAAAATGTAAAATGTAAAATTATCAATGTGGAAATTATCAATACGGAAATTATCAATTTTACTGGAAATCTATTTCAAGAGATAATTCCATTTTCAATTTTACATTTTACATTTTCAATTACCTCAACTTCCACTCCACTTCCAACAAATATTCGGTTGTTTCTAAATGCCGCTTCGCTTCGAAAAGATTTTTCCCCCAAGCATACGTTCCGTGTTTGCGCATGATAAAAGCTGGAATCGTTAAGCATGAATGGTCTTGCTTCAATCTTTGAGAAAAGGCAACCATATCTTGTGAGTTATCAAAAATGGGGCATTCAACCACTGTTTCGTGCGTTTTTATTCCTTCATAACCTTTCAATACCTCATAGCCTTCAAAAGAAACGGAATCGGATTGAACAGCTGAATGTAACACACTGTAAACAGAATGACTGTGAACAATACAATTTGTTTCAGGAAACAACTCATAGATTGCGCAGTGAATTAAGGTTTCTGCAGAAGGTCGTAAATGCTCAAAGCCTGGTTTTGCAACACCTTGTAAATCGACTTCCATGAAATCATTTTCTGTGAAAAGCGATTTGTCTATTCCAGAACAAGAAACATAAATGGTATTCGGGTCTTCTGTGCGAAATGAATAATTCGTTGATGTAGCTGGCGACCATCCTTTTGCATGATAAGCACGGATTGTTTGTGCTAACGCTATTTTCGATTCAGCAACTTTCGTCATTTCAAAATGCTTTTGCGACTAAAATCTGATGCATTTGCTCTTGCAAGGCTTTTGCCTCTTCTCCAGCTTTTTCAGCGAAATCAGTTCCATTTGACGCATAAATTACCGAACGGGAAGCATTCACAAGCAAACCACAATCTGCATTCCAGCCATAATTTGCAACATCTTCCAAACTTCCACCTTGCGCTCCAACTCCAGGAACTAAAAAGAAATGATCTGGAACCAATTTACGAACTTCACCAATTCCTTCTGCACGTGTTGCTCCAACAACATACATTAAGTTGGAAGAATCTCCCCATTTAGCAGATTTCTTTAATACCTTCTTGTACAATTCTTCGCCATGAACATCTGTCATAAACTGGAAATCAAGTGCGCCTTTATTGGATGTCAATGCGAGCAAAATGACCCATTTGTTGGCATATTCCTGAAACGGTGTTACAGAATCTTCACCCATGTAGGGAGCAACAGTTACTGCATCACAATTGAGGTATTCGAAAAAAGTTTTGGCGTATTGAGCTGACGTATTTCCAATATCTCCACGTTTGGCATCTGCAATGATAAAGCAGTTTTTCGGAATATAATCAATGGTTTTCTTCAATGATTCCCACCCTTTTGGCCCTAGGCATTCGTAAAATGCAATATTGGGTTTGTAGGCAACACAATACGGGCTGGTTGCGTCAATAATCGCTTTATTAAAAGCAAAAATAGGATCTTCTTCTTTTAATAAATGGGATGGAATTTTGTCCAAATCAGTATCCAATCCAACACATAAAAATGATTGCTTGGCTCTGATTTGTGCTACTAATTCTTGCTTTGTCATACAACTATTCTATTCAAGCGGACAAAAATACACCGAAAATGCAGAATGACACTCAATAAGTGCCACTCAATGTTAATGATTTAATTCTGAACTGAAATTTATAAACGAACTGAAGTTATTATTTACACTCAGCAGCTTGTTTATTCCAATCTAGTTGATAAGCTACACGTTCCTTTTCAGTTGCGTTTTCTTTCAACAGGTACTGCTCACATTTTTCTTCAAACAATTCAAGTTCTGCTTTGAGATCATTTAATTCTGTGGAATCTTTAGTGCGTTGGAGTTCTCCTTTAATATCGAAAATCGCGTTTTTACAATCGCAAAAAGTAAGCTTGTCTAAATCTACAGGCTCATCAGATGCGTTATCAACAGGTTTAGAAGAACACGAAACCAGTAGACCAACAACTACTGAGCAATAAATCAATTTCTTTTTCATAATTCAATTTTACGATGAATGAACAATCAAATTACAAAAAATGATGGATTATTCGGTAATAATAACCGAGGCCGTATGTTTTGATCGAGCAGAAAAATACCCCAAACAACCGCCACTAAAATTAGAAGTAGGATTTGCAGGAGTTGCTGTTGCGTTTTGCAATAAGGCAAAGAAATAGTTGTAAACAGGTTGATCTATATTATACATATCAATCTTTGCCGTATCTCCTACTCCAAAAGCGCCTTCGTTATCAAAAATAGGTTGTGTCGCTGGCAGCCCATCAATAAATTCATCATCTTGCAAATAAATTCCTTGTACGCGAACGTCGTTGCGGTACAAATCAAACTGATAGAAATTACGCACTCCAGCTGGATCAATTCGAATGGGAACCAATGCATAGAAAGGCTCAGCTCCAAATGGAAACTTATTGACTAAAATCGTATCAATCTGAACCAATGCTGGAACCGTACTTGATGCAGCAAATGTTTTTCCATCTGCAACTACAGTCAACGAATACGTTCGACCTTCTGCAACAGGATAACCAACCGTTTCATATATTCCATTTCCTACAAAGGTCAATACTTGTGCATTACCTAAATCGTCTGTTACAGAAACGACTGCGTTATCTATCGATGGATAAGCTCCTGATTCGCTAAAATTCAATGTTTTGGTTACTGAAACCCGATGAACTGATTCACCAGCTGTAAAGTTACTTTCAACAACAATTTTAGGGTCTTTACTATTCAAATCGACATCGATTACTTTTGTACATGACACCAAGAACAGTCCTGATAATACAAAGGTGAAGAGGATGATTTTTTTAACTGTCTTCATAATCATTTGAATTTAAAGTTATACGTAATTGCTGGAACCCAACGGAAAAGTGTTGTTTGAACAGCTTCAGTTGTGCCTGGATTGGTTTCGCTTTCTCTGAAAGTTATAGAATAAGCGTTCTCTCTTCCATACACATTGTAGAGGGAGAAGTTCCAGCTACTTTCGAATTTTTCTGTGTTTTTTCGCATCCATGTAACACCTAAGTCCAAACGGTGATAGGCTGGCATGCGGTAACCATTTCGTTCCGTATACAAGAATTGCGTATCGCCGTTGATCGTGTACTTTCCAGATGGGAATGTTACTGCATTTCCGGTATAAAAGATAAACAATGCTGAAATCGAAAGTTTTGGTGTGATATCATAAATGGTGACAACAGATAAATCATGTGTTCGATCTTGTTTGGCAACGTACCAATTGTTTTCGTTGATACCATCAATTTTACGTTCTGTACGCGACAGTGTATAACCAACCCATCCTGTTAATCGACCTTTTTTCTTTTTCAAAACTAATTCCAAACCATAGGCACGACCAATACCATAAAGCAATTCGCCTTCCAATAATTCGTTGGCTTGTGTATTCGCGCCATTGCGGTAATCGATCTGATTTTGCATGGATTTATAGTAGGTTTCTACATTAAATTCAAACATATTTTCTTTGAAATTCTTGAACCATCCAAGAGAAAATTGATCTGAAATTTCAGCTTTTGTATTGATGGAACTAGCTAACCAAACGTCTGTAGGTGATGAAGAAGTTGAATTCGATACTAAGTGAATGTTTTGAGCATTCCGTGCATAAGCAGCTTTTATAGATGCGACTTTACTATAGGAATAACTCATTGAAATACGCGGTTCAACATTCAAATACGTTTTCAACAACTCATTTTTCTTGTAAATTGTAGAAGAAGCCACATCACCATTAGCATCATAGGTATACACTTCCTGACCATTTCCTAGTACAGAAAAACCACTCAAACGTGCACCGTAACTTATAGTCATATTCTCACTCACTGTCCAGTCATTTGTAATGAAAATCGCACTTTCTACGCTTCGAGTTGGATTCAATCGAATGGCGTTAATTCCAACTGCTGTAGTTGCATCCACTTGACCAGGTGTAATATCGTGGTTGATGACATTAAAACCAAAACGGATTTTATTGCGGTTATTGGCAAAATACTGGAATTCTTGTTTCACATTCAAATCACGAATAAGCGAAGTGATATCAAATGCTACATCACCACCTTTGATGGAGATTTTATAATCATACGAACTATAGATCAAGGAAGTATTCGAGAATAATTTATCATTGATAATGTGATTCCAACGTAAAGTTCCCGTTGCATTTCCCCAGTTAAAGCCGAATGAAGTACCTACACCTAATACATCTCGACCAAAATATCCAGAAAGAAACAAACGATCTTTCTGACTTATTCGGTAATTTACTTTCGCATTCAAATCATAGAAGTAGAGTGTGTTTTCCTTGAATTTATCAGAAGCTTTCAAAAAAACATCAGCATACGTTCTTCGGCCAGAAACAAGAAAAGAAGCTTTATCTTTCACAATAGGTCCTTCAACACTTAAACGTGAGGAAATTAATCCTAATCCACCACCTACATTAAAACGTTTTGAATTTCCTTCATTCATCTTGATGTCTAAAACAGAAGCCAAACGCCCACCAAAATTAGCCGGTTGATTCCCTTTGTATAAAACAGCATCTTTTATGGCATCTGAATTAAAGGTTGAGAAAAACCCAAGTAAGTGAGAGGCATTATATACGGGAGCTTCATCTAACAAAATAAGGTTCTGATCGGCTCCACCACCTCTTACATAATAACCTGATTGTCCTTCACCAGCGCTTTTTACGCCTGGCAATAATTGCATGGTTTTAATAATGTCCTTTTCACCAAAAATCACAGGTATTTTTGCAATTTCCTTTGGATCAAGGCGTTCAACTCCCATTAATGGGTCTTTTACATTGGCATCTTCGCGGGTAGTAGAAATAACCACCTCTTCTAAATCGGTACCTCCTTCTTCTTTTAGTTGAATATCGAGTCGTTGACTCACAGACAAATCAATTGTATCTTCGATGGTGATGAATCCAGATGCGCTGATAATAAACGTATAGGTTCCTGCGGGAAGTGTTAAAGAGTAAAACCCATATTCATTGGTTTGTGCGCCAATGTTTTGCCCTTTCACTTTGATGGTTGCTCCGATCAATTCTTCTCCTTTCGAAGCGTCTTTAATCGTTCCACTCAAAGTAGACTTCTCTTGAGCAAAGAGTGTTCCAGTTAAGAGTAAGCAAAGTGATAGACTGCTCAACAATTTTATCATAATCAATAATTCTTATACATTTCAAATTTCATTGAAAACCAATCCATTCAACTGGTAATCTATTCAAACAACTCAATTCAATCAATTGTTTTGTGCTTTGATCCAATTGGCAATTGAAAACAAATTTGAGTGTTTTAAAGTCGTGCAAATCTCACTGGAATTCTTCGAATAACCATGTTAATATTTGTGAAGAAATCATTAAAGTGGATAAGCTGTCTAAAACAGAAGGTAAAGTGTTTTAAACAATGGGGGAATGGTAACAACAAATTCGGTAAACGGCACCAATTAAACAGTTTCGCCCTTCATTTTCTCAGCATTTTCAGCCATTTTTAATGAATCGATCATTTCTTGAATATCACCATTCATAAAAACACTCAAGTTATACATCGTTTTATTGATGCGATGATCCGTAATACGACCTTGTGGATAATTATAGGTGCGAATTTTGGCAGAACGATCTCCTGTTGAAACCAAGGTCTTACGTTGAGCAGCACGTTCATTGTGTACACGATCTAATTCAGCTTGATACAAACGTGAACGCAATACGTTGATGGCTTGGGCTAAGTTTTTATGTTGCGAACGACCGTCTTGACATTCAACCACTGTTCCTGTTGGAATATGTGTTAAACGAATAGCCGATTCAGTTTTGTTAATGTGCTGTCCACCTGCTCCAGATGCACGGAATGTATCCTTGCGAACATCTCCCATGTCAAGCTCAAAATCCACTTCCTCAGCTTCGGGTAAAACCGCAACAGTAATTGCCGATGTGTGCACCCTACCTTGTGATTCTGTTTCTGGAACACGTTGTACGCGGTGAACACCTGATTCAAATTTGAGCATTCCGTAGATTCCAGCACCTTCAATGCTCATGGAAATTTCTTTGTATCCTTTCACATTTCCTTCAGAAGAGTTGATGATTTCATAATTCCAACCCATTTCCTTGAAATACATGATGTACATACGGAAAACATCTTCTACAAAAATACATGCTTCATCACCTCCAGTACCTGAACGTAGCTCCACAATGGCATTTTTATCGTCTTCTGGATCTTTCGGAATCAACAATAATTTAATCTCTTCTTCTAATACTGGTCTTTTTTGTTCCAATTCATCGATTTCCATCTTTGCCATTTCGCGCATTTCAGGATCACTTTCTGCGTCCAATAATTCACGGGCACTTTGGAGGTTATCAATGATGTTTTTATAGTCTTTGTAGGCAGTATCTACTTGCTCTAAATCGCGGTATTCTTTGTTCAAGCGAACATAGCGATCCATGTCCGAAATTATTTCCGGATCCGTAATCATTTTACCTACTTCAATAAAGCGAAAATGAATCGCTTCAAGCTTTTGCAATAAATCGTTCATAATTTCTTATTCGTATTCGAATGCTCCTACTTCAGATAGCACAGTAACCTTTTTACCGTTCATCGCCTCTACTTTACCAATGATTTGAGCTTCAATTCCAAATGATTCTGAAATAGCTATAATCGCAGCGGCTGTTTCTGGGGCAACATAAATTTCCATGCGGTGTCCCATATTGAACACTTTGTACATTTCTTTCCAATCTGTTCCAGACTCTTCTTGAATCATGCGAAACAAAGGTGGAATTGGAAATAAATTATCTTTTATGATGTGAACATCATCCACGAAGTGCAAAACTTTGGTTTGTGCTCCTCCTGAACAGTGAACCATTCCATGTATTTCAGAACGGTGTTCGTCTAGTATTTTTTTAATGACTGGTGCATACGTTCGTGTAGGTGATAAAACCAGTTGACCAGCGTCAATAGATACGCCTTCGATTTGATCTGTTAATGATTTAGTGCCAGAATACACCAATTCCTCAGGAACTTTCGGATCAAAACTTTCAGGGTATTTTTCTGCGAGTGTTTTATTGAATACATCATGGCGAGCAGATGTTAATCCATTCGATCCCATTCCGCCATTATAAGCTGTTTCATAAGTCGCTTGTCCGAAAGAGGTTAATCCAACAATCACATCACCACCTTGTATCGTATGATTCGAAATTACTTCAGAACGTTTCATGCGGCACACCACAGTTGAATCAACGATAATTGTGCGCACTAAATCTCCGACATCAGCCGTTTCGCCACCAGTTGAGTAAATACCAATTCCTTGATCGCGTAAAGTTGTCAGTAATTCTTCCGTTCCATTAATAATGGCTGCAATTACTTCTCCAGTTATCAAGTTTTTATTTCGCCCAATGGTTGAAGACAATAAAATATTTTCAGTTGCACCAACACACAATAAATCGTCGATGTTCATGATCAACGCATCTTGTGCAATTCCTTTCCAAACTGATAAATCGCCTGTTTCTTTCCAGTACATGTAAGCAAGCGAAGATTTAGTGCCAGCACCATCTGCATGCATGACGATGCAATAATCTTCATCACCTGTTAAATAATCAGGCACGATTTTACAGAACGCCTTTGGGAAAAGACCTTTGTCAACCGACTTGATCGCATTGTGGACTTCTTCTTTGCCGGCAGAAACACCGCGCAAGTTATATCGAGTATCAGACATAGTGCAAATGAAAGCGCAAAAGTACTAAAAACCTGAGTGCTGAACAAAATTTAGTACCGAACCCCTGTTTAATACAACTGAATATGATTAAATTCTCCACTAAAAAAGGGTCTCCGCAAACACGAAGACCCTTTTTTCAAATTCAATTAATTAGTTTATTTCTTAGGTACTACCTTGAATATTAAGAAATCAGGACTAGCAACTGGTGCTGTTTTAGGATCAAAATCCATTGATAGAATCTTACCTTCTGTACGACGATTGTACTGGTGCAACATATCAAACTTACGTTTATCTGTTTTCTTAAACTGATTGATATACGCTTCTGTTAAGACTATTTTTTCCCATCCAGCCAAATCTTTCGGCTCTTCAGTTTTATACGTTTCACCGTTTTTCCAAATTGTTTTTGGCTCACGTTCTCCTTTTCCTACTGGAACAATTCGACGTGGATCAATTCCTTTTTCTTCTACTAAGTACTTGTAACAAGCTTTAGCACGATTTTCAGAAAGCACTTGATTGGAGTTATCTGTTCCACGAGCATCTGTGTGAGAACTTAATTCCAATACCATTCCAGGATACTCTGTTAAGAGGTTGTAAACATACAACAATGAATCTTTTGAATTAATTGTAGAATCAACTAACAATGTCCATTGAGACAATGGGTAACGTACCTCAGGTAAACGAATTGGTTTTTTCGGTAACAATAACATGTCAACGATAAAATTCTGATCGTATTTCAAGCCAACAGTTGTGAATTTAGCACCGTTTTTATCTTCGTGATAACCTTCTTTGGAAATGTTAATTGTATAAGAAGACTCTTCGTTAATATAACGATCACCATTCGCTTTTTTATCCCAGAATACAGAACCATCTTTTGCTGTAACGCCTTCCCATTTATCACCAGCAGTTGAACCAGTAATCACAACACGAACACCTTCAATTTTTTTGGTTTTGTCTGTCAATTCAGCAACATTTACCTTTAAGTCAAATACATTTGGAGGTAACTCATATTGGTATAAATCTGGCTTGTAGTTTTCACCTTTACTTCCTTTACGTTCTGAAGTGAAATAACCTTTGCGCTCAGTTGCTTCCACCAATGCATAATCATTATAATCAGAATTGATCGGAGAACCAAAATTCGTTGGATTTTCCCATTTGTATTCCTCACCAACTTTTGTAGCCCTAAACAAATCCAAACCACCCATTCCTGGCAAACCATTAGATGCATAAATTAAATCACCATTCATTGCGAAAGATGGAAATAACTCATCACCAGGTGTATTGATTTCTGGCCCCATGTTAACTGGAGTTGACCATACTTCATTTCGTTTATCATAGGTTGTGTACCATAAATCACGACCACCCATTGCTCCTGCGCCTTGCATATCAGAAGCGAAGATTAAATATTTAGCATCATCACTTACACATGGATGACCTACTGAAACAGTGTCATTTGTTTTAAGTGACAATTTAACTGGAACATCCCATCCTTGTCCTTTTGCTTCTGACATCCAAATATCACAACCAAGGTTTTTCTTTTTCAAATTTGGGCAACGTGTAAAGAACATGGTTTTTCCACGAGCATCAATACAGACTGTTCCTTCGTTATCTTCTGAATTCACCCCTTCTGCATCAAGTAATGCTGGTTCTGTCCAGTTTCCTTTTTTATCCAATGCAGAAACATAGATGTCCATGTATTTTTCACATGTACGTGGATCGTCATCACTTCCTGTTGAAGTACTTCGAGAAGAACTAAAAGCAACTTTTGTTTCTTTCTTATCGACGAACATCGGAGCCATTTCGAATCCATCCAAATTGAGCTTCTCAATATTGGTAACAACGTGACGTGTTCTGTTTTCTTTAAAATCTTCGTGCATTTCGCAAGATTTCAAACCAATATCAGCTCGTGAGTCATCTGGAACCAAAGCTTTGTAAGCTGAATAGTTCTCAGCAGCTTTTTTGAATTCACCCATAACACGCAACATATCTCCATTGTACAATAACACCAATGGTTCTGTTTGCTGGTATTTCAATAAAATGGCTTTTTCGTACCATTCATTGGCTTCCTTTACATTTTCTGTATTGCGGTAACATTCTCCTGTTTTAAAAGCTAAATCTCCTTTTGCTTTCAAAGCAGCGTTTCCTTTACGCGAAATCTTTGTATAGGCCAAGGCGCATTTCTCAGCAGCTTCGCAATAATTCTCATTCGTGTACATCGCGTTAGCGTTTTTAATGTACTTCGACTGCGCCAACAATGATCCCGAAAGACCAATAAAAGACAAGATAATAAGTGTTTTAACGTTCATAGCTAAGTGCAAACTTTTGTTAAATTACCCCGAAAGAAGTAAATAAATTCGACATGAGCAAATTACCCTTGTCAATTTTCTACATTTTCCGTGATTGCCGAAATTAATTTAAAAAAACGAACTACGGTCAAAAGGAAATTAAAATTAAACTTTTCTTTCTCTGAATGTGAGAATCCTAAAGAAAAATTAGTCGTCACTAATTTCTATTTATTCGTCTCGAACTCATTCTTCCATTATGTATGTTATACTTTAAGAAAGGTAACCTTTGGTGTATGACTCCCATTTTCGGAGAATCTCTTGAAATCCTTCTGGGAGCTCAGAATCAAATTGCATTTGTTGATGCGTTTCTGGATGTTCAAAACCCAATGTTTTGGCATGTAATGCCTGGCCAGGGATAAGATCAAAACAATTTTGAATGAATTGTTTGTAGGCCCCACTTGTTGTACCCCGCTTGATGCTATCGCCTCCGTATTCCAAATCATTAAATAACGGATGGCCAATTGATTTGAGGTGAACACGGATTTGATGCGTTCTACCTGTTTCTAATTTACATTCAATTAAAGTTACCAAGCCAAAGCTTTGAAGCACTTTCACATGGGTAATTGCATGTTTACCATGATCTCCTTCTGGAAACACGGTCATCACCTTTCTATTTTGAAGTGATCGTCCAATATAACCTTCGATGGTGCAATCCTCTTTTACATCGCCCCAAACCAATGCGTGGTAACGACGTTCAGTTGTTCGATCAGCGAATTGCTTGGCTAAATAGGTTAGTGCTTGCTCTGTCTTTGCAACAACCATGATTCCAGTTGTGTGTTTATCGATACGATGCACCAATCCCGGTCTGCCAAAATAATCTTGGATGCGATGTGGCAAATTATCAAAATGATACACCAAGGCATTCACCATTGTTCCAGTGTAATTTCCATAGCCAGGATGGACTACCATGTTTGCTGGTTTATTGACAATCACAAGCTGATCATCTTCGTACACTATTTCTAGGGGAATGTTTTGGGCAATGAGTTCAATTTCCCGAATTGGATAGGGCAATACAATCGTAACCTCATCATACGGTTTAATACGGTAATTGGGTTTTACAATGACTCCATTAACTAGAATATTTCCGTTTTTGGCCGCGTTTTGGATTTTATTGCGTGAAGTACCAGGCAATCGATCCATGAGAAATTTATCGATGCGTAATAATTCTTGTCCAGGATCTGATTTGAAACGGTAATGTTCAAATAGTTCCTCTTCGTCATTTTCAACTTCCTGATTTTCTTCGTTCATTAATAGCGAATCACTTTTTTAACCAGGTGATCAAAACCGTTAAGTTGAACAAAATAAATTCCAGCTGGAGCATTCGTCAAATCAATCGATTGATCAGCCGTTTCGGTTTGACCAACAATTCGACCTTGAGCATCTCTACAACTAGCACCAGGGAAATTACCTTCTATTCCCCATTTGATTCTAATTTCACCAGAAGTTGGATTTGGATAAACTTCCCATGAAGGTTGGATTGCTAATTCTTCTACAACTAAATCTGCATTAGTAGCAGTAGAGAAAATTGGACGCATCATCAAACTAGAATTAAAGGATGACGTACTCCATGTTCCACCTCCATTGATCGAATAAAAAATCTTATCACCGTTCTGTGTATTGTGATCCATACCAATATTCAATCGATCAGCATCTATTTGTCTCCAACCGACATAAAATGTACCTGTAATGGGTAATTTAAGTGTGTCTTTCAAATAATAAGTAGTGAATTTACCAATACTGTCTTCGTAAAAAGGCGTTCTTGGGTAAAAGAATTCATCTTCATAAATAACACTTCCAGGCTGTCCTGCATTATCACTCCATACGGTCAACAAAAACAATTTATTTGAAACATCATTCACTGACGGAACAAAATGCATTTTGACACCAATTAACGAATCATTTTCATAAGGCGTGAATTGATAAGCTAATCGTGCTTGAACTCCAGTGGGACCATAAGCAGCTTCAGCTGATCCATCATCATAAGCATAACAATCTCCGAATACTTGTTGCGCGAAACAAGAATCATTTTGAGGGAAATTTGGAAACTGAGCTGAAGCAGCACCAATTAAATCAAATGCAACTTCATCTCCAGGTGCCAATGGGTCAAATTCATAACCTCCCGTAAAATCATGAAACGTTTCATAAAATGTACGCGGTGCATAATTTAAATCGCCACCTGATAGATTTTGAGCTATCATTGTAAAAGTGGATTCCGTAGTTCCATTTAATTCTACTTTCACACTCCCGTTTTGATTATTCTCAGGAAGATTGGAACCATTACGAACCACCACTTTCACCGCATCATTCATGTGACCAGTAGAACTGTTTTTCCAATGATCCCATGGAACTTGCGTATACTCTTTTATCAGACTTCCAATTGGATAAACGAAGGCAAAATCCTTGAACAGCGTATCTTGATACCCTGACAATGTGCGCAAATTCACATAATCCAAATGAAAATGATCCAATGCACCCGAAAGTCCACCAAGATTTTTAAATCGGAATTGGAAACCATTTGTTAAATACATTGCTTGCGTAATGCGAATATGACCAACTTTAAAATCGGTAAGCGGACCTCCTCCCATTCCCCAAATACGGTTCCATTCATTGGCAGCAACATCATAGAATTCCAAAATCAACGAATCTGTTGCTTCTGGTTCATCTCCAAGGCCTTTTGGTTGTACAAGAAAACTCAAATAAATAGAATCACTTGGAGCTAAAATGGATAAATCAAGTGGTTTGGAAGTTAAGTAATCGGCTACGCCACTAGTAGCGGAACCAAAATTATACGGATAACCATTCTCATTTAACCCATCAAAGGAAGCAACACCCAATGACCAAGGAAAAGATGGTAAGTTATAATTATGGTAAGCAAAGTGATCTATCCATACGGCGTTAGGGTCATTGATCACGACCGCGAAAATCAATGCCGAATCTTGAAGAACATCTGGAGGCAATTGAAAAATAGTGTCAATTGGATTAACAAAATCGAGTGTATCGAATAAATTATAAGCTGGCCAAACAGTTGTGGTTGCATATACAATTGGGAATCCTGTGAAAGCACCGATCTTAATTTGAATCGACACCAACGGAATCGTATCTGTTGATCCAGCATTTGTTACATACCGATTTGTTTCGGTTAGGCTGTATTTGCTATTCGCTGGTAGCGGGACGTTTGTTTGGTCTAAGAGTTGATAATACAATTGCTCTGTCACGTTTGGATCAGTGGGCTGTGCATTGTACTGTTGAAAGCGCGATTTAGAAAATTCATCAAACAATGGCAATGTTAAGGTATCCTGCAAATAAATGTAGGTACTATCAATGTCATTGGAAGCACGGGTAATCTTCTTTGAATTTATCACTTGTCGTGTGATCGGACCAACAGATTCTACCTGAGCAACTATCGTTTGCATCAACCCAAGGGCTAGCACTAGCAAAAAGCATTTTTTCATTCTCAATTATTTAGAACACCAATGAACTCGCTATCACTTAATCGTAGCCTGTATGGTAATGGTTGTTCCAGAAGGAGCCATAACACCTTCCATAAACTCAGGACTTTGTGAACTAATAATCGCTGACGAAGAATCCTGAGCAGTTGTACAACCATCACATAAGCCAATAAACAAGCTCAATGATGTTCCACTTAAACGACCGCGAGCACCAGATATTGTTTCTCCAACTAAATCTGGAATTGCAACCGGAGCTCCGCCTTCATTTCTTCCTACAACAATTGTAATGGTGGAACCAATTGGGATTCGTTTTCCTTCTTTGATTTCAGAGCCTTTATAGATTTGTTTCAAGACAGCTCCATTGGACTCATTGGTTTGTTTAAATTCTATTCGGTATTTTAATCCTCTATTTTTCAATACACTTTCTGCAAAACGCTGTGATTTATCAATCAAGCTAGGCATTTCGACCAAACGTGTTTTTTTGGAAACTTGAATCCGAATAATTCGACCTTCTTTCACGGAAACTGTTGAGATTGAAGTCGGTGAAGGGTCTTGAGAAATAATCGTTCCAGCAGGAAGATCTGGTTTATACACCGAATCAAGTACTTCAAGTTTGAGGTCTAATTCTTCAACTCTCGTGCGAGCTACATCGGATTTTAGACCAATCAAATTGGGAACTTTAATTTTTTGTCCATTATTGGTATAACTATCCAATAAGAGAATTGTACCGCCAACAATAATAACATACGTCAGGAAAATAAATCCTGTATGTTTTAAAAAATGTTTGGTCCAAATAAAGTTGCGTAATTTTTTCAGAAATTGCATCATGACTAAATGAGAAAACAAATATAAGAAGAATGTGATTGGTTCGAAGTTTGTGAAAACGAAGCTTTCAACATTTACGTCTGAAAACTTTTATTCTCTTACCTCTCTCTAATTGCTTGCAAGTTCTAATTTCGCAGAAAACAAACAATCATGAAGACGGTTGGATTATTTTGTGGCGGTTTCTCTTCGGAGTTTGAAATCTCGATGAAAAGCGCACAAACAATTGAAAATCATTTCCCTAAGACTTATCACGTCGTGAAAATTGAAGTCACTCCCGAAGCTTGGTATGCGCATACCGCGGAAGGAAAGGTGCGATTCAATATGGAAACACTTTCCTTTACGGATGGCGATTTACAGGTTAAAATCGATATTGGGTTGATTTATATTCACGGAAATCCAGGAGAAAACGGAAAAATACAAGCTTATTTGGACATGAAAGGTGTTCCGTACCTCAATTCTGGAGCTTTAGCATCGGAACTTTCGTTTGATAAATGGTATTGCAATCAGTTTTTAAACCATTTTGAAGTTCCAATTGCAAAGTCAATTTTTATGACAGACCGAACATCTTTTTCGGAATCAACTATCATAGAACAACTCGGATTACCCTGTTTTGTTAAACCATCTGATTCAGGTTCCAGTTATGGTATTTCAAAAGTAAATCACGCTTCTGAACTTCCCGCAGCATTAGATAAGGCTTTTCAAGAAGGTGGAACGGTAATTATCGAATCTTTTTTAAATGGAACAGAAGTAACGTGTGGTATTTATCGCAGAAAAAGTGGTTTACATGCACTTCCATTGACAGAAATTGCTTCTGAAAATGAATTTTTCGACTACGCAGCAAAATACTTGGGTAAATCACAAGAAATCACACCAGCTCGTATTGAAGACGCAGTAAGAGATCGCGTTTGGGAAGTGGCAAAAAAATGCTATACTTTACTTCAATTAAAATCCATTGCACGCATCGATTTTATGATTGTTAACGACCAACCAGTTTTGATTGAGGTGAATACAACACCTGGATTTTCAGATGCGAGTATTGTTCCGCAAATGTTGGCAGCAGACGGCATTTCAATTCATGATTTTTGGGAAGAAATAGTAGCAGTTGAATTAAAAAAGTAGGCACTGTATGCATACAGTGCCTACTTTTTTAATGAACCATTTGGCACTTTTCAATGATCCATTCGGCAAAGTGGACTATTGAAAACTAGAAAAGGGTACTTTCCAACAAGTACCCTTTTCCAAACCTAAAACCCAATTTACCAAACCAATCAGAGAGAGCCTCTGAATACCTTAATAATACCTATATGATGCAGGCTATTTAAAAAGGTTGGAAAATCATTCTAAGGTTCGCTGAAAAACTCAAAACTTTTGAATATAATGGGTTTGAGTTCGATAATCTAAGTTCAAGAGCACCATTTTTGGCTAAAATGATAAAATAAGCTTACAACTTGTAATTCCAGGCATACTATTTTTTTGCTAGCCAGAAATAAAGCATCTATTGCGTTGCAGCCAAATCGAAGTATTCATACACATCTTTTTGACTGCGCCTAATAACTACTTCATTTCTGACTTTTTCAGCAGACCTTATTCTAAACAATTACAGGGTGGATCAAAATACCATTTAACATCTGGCATTTGTGTCTTCCATTTTTGTTGAAAAATAGGCCCAAAAAGAATCCCTCGCAGATCAACTGTTTTCAATTCAGTTAATTGCATTAATTCAGCAGGAAGACTTCCAATGGGGTTATCCCACAAATCGAGTGTCGTTAAATGTGAAAAATAACCAATGCAAGATGGTATTGTTGTTATTAAATTCCGATTCAATATTAACTTTCTTAGATGAGTCATTTGGCAAAGAGCGACAGGAAAAGTATCGAATTTATTACGCGAAGCATCTAATGTTTTTAGTTTGGCAAAGGATTTTAATTCAGTTGGCAAAGTAGTTAGTTTGTTTCTACTAATGTTGAGGTAATGAAGTTGTTTAAACGTAAATAACTCGGCTGGAAGTGAATCCCACTTTTGCTTAGAAGCATCTAGGCGAAATACAGAATCTTTAGGAGCGAGTAATGCTTCTTCCCAAGAGTAAACACGAATCGTATCTTGAGCAAAGCTAGTGATGCTAAACCATAGACACAAAAACAGAGCGAGCGTTTTGTTCATCTTTTTTCAATTGTTGTTTAAGCTCTTCGACCGAGCCAAATCGTTGTTCACCTCTCAATCTGTCAAAAATAGTTACAGTGAGTAATTCTCCGTAAATTTCTTCAGCAAATTCAAACAGAAATACTTCAACGGAAATCAGATCTGATTGTTGCACTGTAGGTTTTTTTCCGATGTTCATAACACCTTCAAAATTGCGGTCATTCAATTGCACACGAACAGCATATACGCCTATTTCGGGGAGCATTTTTGTTGTTTGGTCAATTTTTAAGTTCGCTGTAGGAAAACCAATTGTTCTACCCAATTTATTTCCATGAATAACTTCACCCGTTAGACGATAGGGTTCACCTAGAAAACGAGTAACTAAATCCATTTCTCCAGCAGCGAGTGCTTTTCTTACTTTCGTAGAGCTGACAGTCACTTCGCCTGCACTAACAGCTTGTATTTCGTTGACAGAAAAATCGTAGAGATTGCCTAACTCTTTTAATTGTTGGAAATTTCCTTCTCGATTTTTTCCAAAATGATGATCATAGCCAACAACCATTTCTTTAACCCCAATTTGTCCTACCAAAATATCACGCACAAATTCAACAGCTGTAAGTCGTGAGAACTTCATTGTAAATGGAAATAAAATCACAGTATCGAGCCCCAATTTTTCCAATTTAACCAATTTTTCTTCCACAGTATCAATCAAACGAACGGAATGGCTCTCAGGATACAAAACCATACGGGGATGTGGATCAAATGTGAGTAAAACGGACTCTTGTCCATTTTCTTTAGCTCGTTTCACCATTCCACGAATGATTTCTTGGTGACCTAAATGAACACCATCATACGTTCCCAGAGTTACTATGGGCTGATTAAATTGAACAGATGAAATAAGTTCACGAATAATACGCATACGACAAAGTTAATTGAAAATGTAAACTTATCAATGCGAGAAGAATGAATTGTAAAGGAGTAGCGGTTTGAATAAATGGACTTGAGACGGAAGACCGCTTCGCTATAAGACTAAAGACATTAGACCGCTACGCTTTAAGACTAAAGATTGTTTCATACAACCTAATCTTTAGTCTCAAGTCTTTCGTCTTTTGTCTCAAGTCCATTCTCTTTTTCCTACATCATACAACTACCAACAAAAAAGGCTGCTCCCTAAGAAACAACCCCTTCTGCGCTTATATGAAACGTTTAATAGTTATCTAAATAGCTCAACGAATCCTTGTCCTTCCAATGTGTTTCCATCTTTTCCTAAGATGCTGTATTTAAAGAAGTAAACCCCATCATCCATTTCCTTACCTTTCGAAGTTCCATCCCATTTTTGGGTGAAGTCTGTCAACTCAGCAACGAAATTACCCCATCGGTTAACAATTACCACTTGAATAGAAACACCGTTTTCTACATCAATTTGGAACGAATCATTGGATCCATCACCATTTGGTGTAAAGACATTCGGAACATGAATGATCAAAGGCTCGAATGGAATGATCACCACATCTATTTGATCTGCGTCTTGACAAATACCATTCGATGCAGTTAATATGACTACATACGTTCCTGGACTATTAAATGTGCTTTGTCCGTTTGTTGCAACGTCAGTTGTTGTTGCAGTCAATCCATTATCGTAATCCCAACCATAACTTGTACCAAACTGACTTGCGTTTGTAAATGTGACACTCAATCCAGGGTATCCAGATAACGGACCTGCGGAATTAATATCAGCAATTGGAACTGGAACTACTGTTACTGATACTTGATCCGTATTTTGACAACCATTTGCGTCTGTTCCAGTAACGGTGTAAGTGAGTGATCCTAATCCAGGGGAAAACGGACTTCCATTTGTTACACCATTTGTCCAAACATAACTAACGCCACCTGTTCCTGATAAAGTAACCTGAGTTCCTGCACAAATTGTTTGATCAACTCCAGCACCAATAGTTGGCAATGGATTAACCGTTACTGTTACTTGATCGGTATTTTGACAACCGCCAACTCCAGTTCCAGTGACAGTATATGTTTGCGTACCCGCTGGAATAAATGAAACTCCATTGGTTACGCCATTGTTCCATGAATAAGTAGTTGCTCCAGAACCAGAAAGGGTAATAGAACCACCAGCACAAACAGCTTGATTTACACCAGCATCTACATTCGGTATTGGATTTACAGTTACAGTTACTTGATCTGTATTCTGACAACCACCAACACCAGTTCCAGTGACAGTATATGTTTGCGTTCCAGCTGGCGTAAATGCAACACCATTTGTAACACCATTATTCCATGTGTAGGTCGTAGCACCTGAACCAGAAAGCGTGACTGTTCCACCTTGACAGAGCGCTTGATCTTGTCCTGCACCAACAGTAGGAATTGGATTTACCGTTACGGTAACTTGATCCGTATTTTGACAACCTCCAGGTCCAGTTCCTGTTACTGTATAGGTTTGTGTTCCAGCTGGTGTAAATGCAACTCCATTGGTCACTCCATTATCCCATGCATAAGTCGTAGCACCTGAACCAGAAAGCGTAACGGTTCCACCTTGACACAACGCTTGATCTTGTCCTGCACCAACAGTTGGGATTGGGTTCACTGTTACTGTTACTTGGTCTGTATTTTGACAACCGCCAGGACCAGTTCCTGTTACCGTGTACGTTTGTGTTCCAGCTGGGGTAAATACAACACCATCGTTGACTGAATTATCCCATGTATAAGAAGTTGCACCAGAACCAGAAAGTGTTACTGTTCCACCTTGACAAATCGCTTGATCTTGTCCTGCACCAACAGTAGGAATTGGATCTACCGTTACGGTAACTTGATCTGTCGCTGAACAACCAGCGATATCAGAGCCCGTTACTGTGTACGTTTGTGTACCAGCCGGAGTAAATGCTACTCCATCCGTTACACTATTATCCCAGGTATAACTGACAGCTCCAGAACCTGAAAGAGTCACAGAAGCACCTGCACAAATAGATTGAGCTAAGCCAGCATCAACAACAGGGTTAACACCAACATTTACGGTAACTTGATCGGTATTTTGACAACCACCCGCATCTGTTCCAGTTACAGTATACGTTGTGGTTCCAACCGGAACAAAAGCAACACCATTCGAAACACCATTATCCCAAGTATAGCTAGTAGCACCAGAACCAGAAAGGGTAACCGATGCACCACTACAAGCTGTTTGGTCTGTACCAGCTCCGACAATAGGAAGCGCGTAAGTGAATGAAGTCGTATCATCCGACGTACAATTGGCAGTTCCAAAAACAGTAGTTGCTGTTTGAATAAAATCTGTTGTACCAGGCAAAACTCCAGTTGCTGTAGCATTTAATGCTGTAGAATTGGTAATTGCCATTGCTGGATTTGCCGTCCATTGAAGAGTAGTTACTGCATTCACCGTTATAGGTGTTGTTAAATCTGTTGCTGGTGGAACTTGAAATATCGAAGCTGTTCCAGCAGTACATGAATTATCATTAATAGCAGAACTAATTGCACCGGAATTATAAGAGATTGATGTTGGCGAACCACAAATAGACGTTAAATTAGAAAACGTGATAGCTGAATTCGTCAAAAAACCTACGTCAGCTCCAATACAATCATAAATTTGAACACTCCATCCTCCTGCTGCTGCATTACAACCAATAAGTGGCGCCCAATTAATAGCAGTACTAGAAGGTCCATAAGAACTGTATGTTCCAGACAGCGTTGCAGGAGCAGGTGAGCAAACATCTAAGTTGCCTGCTGCAGCGGTTGTAAAACATAAATTCACCACATTATCACCACTGTTGCAAACAGAACCTTGTCCGATTGCTCCAGGATTTGGAGAAAGTAAGATTGTTGGACTTCCACAAGAAGGGGGGCCAACTAAATAAAATGCTAAATCCGATACCCAAGTATGTGTTGCGTTAAAACAAACTTGAACTTGTGTACTCGGATTAATCAATGATTCTGCAGGTGGTGGATTGTAATAAGAAAAACTACCCGTAGAATTGACAACTGAAGACAAATTTGCTTGATCACAACCACTTCTTGTATTGGAAGCTGTTACTTCTGTGTTCAAGTTCCAAACCCAAGCAATATAACAATTGACAATTGCATTGGATCCATCGCGTATTTCAACACGATAACCATCACTAACCAATCCACTAATCGTAGATGTTGCTCCTACTTGAGTTGTATAAGATGTCCAAGAAGCATTGGTTTGATTGTGGTAATACCAATCGAACGTAAACGGACCTACTCCACTAGTTGGAGTCGCTGTTAAACTACCTTGACTGCTCGATAAAATATCACTGCACCAAATATAAATAGGATCATTAGGTGAAGCATTGGTATAAGTGGTTGTAGAAGAACCAGAATTTCCATTTGGTACAAGTTGGGCAAAAAGTCCACTTGTAAGTACACTAAATGCACAAAGAATTACGAACTGTTTCATCTTTTAATGAGTTGACATTAATAATTCCTTGCGTTTCTCCACAAGTGCTTTTTGCTCCAAATAAGCCAATCGTCTTTGCTCATTTGCAACTGTATTTTCTAGGTACATTATTTTTTCATCGATAGCACGCAGTGCATCAATACATTCTGGCAATGTCCAGTCATCAATGGTTCTAACAACTGGTGATAGTGGTGTGGATTTCGCAACGAATCCCTCGTTTCCAGCACTTATATTAACAATAACCCCATTTGACTGGGTGGAGACTTGTTTTATTTCTTGACCACCTTGAGCAAAAGAATGCCCCGTAGCAAGAACAAACACAATAAAAATTGTAGTGTTTCTCATATTAGCAGTAGTAAATTGGTATTAACGAATACAGTACATAACGGAAGACCGATAAGTATAGTTGCATGCAATATTAATAATCTGTAGAATGATAACCAAGTTTTTAACAAAAAACAGCTACGCCTGTGAATGTATTCAACCATTCTACATTATCATCAAAACAACTTCTGTAGAAATTGAATCGAACTACACCAAAGGCTAAACGATCAAATTTACATGCAATCTAATTTTTAGAAAGGAATCTAATAATTAATTATTTGCTTGCTACACTACCATAAAAGTGGTATTTTTGTGGCGTAAAAAACTCTTTATTTAAAATTAATCTAAATAGGGATTACACACTCAAGTATGATAACAGTAACAGAACAAGCTAAAAAGCAAGCAATTCGCCTCATGGAGGATGAAGGCAAGGATGGTTTTTTCATTCGTGTTGGCGTTCAAGGTGGTGGCTGCTCAGGACTCATGTATCAATTGACATTCGACAATGAAGATCGTCCTGATGATAAAGTATTTACAGACAATGGTGTAAAAGTAGTAGTTGACAAAAAAAGTTTTCTCTACCTCATAGGAACTACATTAGATTTTTCTGGCGGATTAAATGGGAAAGGATTCATTTTCTCCAATCCAAATGCTGGAAGAACATGTGGTTGTGGCGAATCATTCTCTGTTTAATCGGATTCGGTACACTTTTATAGATAAACAAGATTCAACCCATGGGTTATACAGAAAACGATTTAGCGAAAGACTTAGAAAACTCCGAATATAAATTTGGTTTCACGACCAATATCGAATCCGATCGAGCTCCAATTGGATTAAATGAAGATATTATTCGATTTATTTCTGCTAAAAAAGAAGAGCCAGAGTGGTTGCTAGAATACCGATTGAAAGCATTGAGAATTTGGATGGAAATGAAAGAACCTGAATGGGCGCATGTTTCCTACACTAAACCAGACTTTCAAGCTATTTCTTATTATGCAGCTCCGAAACAATCAAAAAAATACGAAAGCTGGGATGATGTTGATCCTGAGTTAAAAGCTACAATGGCGAAACTCGGAATTTCCATGGAAGAACAACAGCGATTAACAGGTGTTGCGGTTGACTTCGTGATGGATTCTGTTTCGGTAGCAACTTCATTCAAATCCAAATTAATGGAACTGGGAATTATCTTTTGTTCCTTTTCTGAGGCAGTCAAAGAACACCCTGAATTGGTAAAACAATACATGGGATCTGTTGTTCCGGTTACCGATAATTTTTACGCTACATTAAATAGTGCTGTATTTACGGATGGCTCCTTTTGCTATATACCTAAAGGCGTGCGTTGCCCAATGGAACTTTCTACTTATTTCCGCATTAATGAGGCCAACACTGGTCAATTTGAGCGTACTTTGGTAATTGCCGATGAAGGTTCGTATGTGTCCTATCTTGAAGGATGTACAGCTCCTCAGCGCGATGAAAATCAATTACACGCTGCAGTTGTAGAATTAGTCGCATTAAAAGATGCTGAGATTAAATATTCTACGGTTCAAAACTGGTATCCTGGTGATAAAGATGGTGTTGGTGGAATTTTTAATTTCGTTACCAAACGTGGAATCTGTGAAACAAATGCCAAAATCTCTTGGACGCAAGTAGAAACAGGATCTGCGGTGACATGGAAATATCCTTCTTGCATTTTAAAGGGCGATAATTCTGTTGGTGAATTTTATTCGGTTGCCGTTACAAACAATTACCAGCAAGCTGACACTGGAACAAAAATGATTCACCTTGGGAAAAATACCAAGAGTACAATTATTTCAAAAGGAATATCTGCTGGAAAATCACATAATTCTTACCGTGGTTTAGTGCAAATTCACAAAAACGCCAGTAACGCCCGTAATTTTTCGCAATGCGATTCTTTATTGATGACTGATGAATGTGGCGCACATACTTTCCCCTATATTGAATGTAAAAACTCAACCGCAAAAATTGAACATGAGGCAACTACTTCAAAAATTGGAGAAGATCAAATATTTTATTGCTTACAACGTGGAATCAGTGCTGAAAAAGCAATTAGCCTGATTGTAAATGGTTATTGCAAAGAAGTATTGAATCAATTGCCAATGGAGTTTGCAGTTGAAGCACAAAAATTACTAGCAATTAGTTTAGAAGGCTCTGTTGGTTAAACAACAAGACATAATTAGATCGATGAGTAGAAAAGCAATCATTCCTGTTATCTGCGAAATCAAAATAAAAAAAGCATGTTAAAGATTAACAATTTACACGCCTCAATTGACGGCAAAGAAATCCTTAAAGGATTGAATTTAGAAGTAAAAGCTGGCGAAATTCATGCGATCATGGGACCAAATGGTGCAGGAAAAAGCACATTGGCATCTGTATTAGCTGGACGAGAAGAATATGAAATTACTGCAGGTTCTGTTGATTTTGACGGTCAAGATTTACTAGATCTTTCTACAGAAGATCGTGCACGAGAAGGATTATTTCTCGCATTTCAATACCCAGTTGAAATTCCAGGTGTATCAAACGTTAATTTCTTGCGTACTGCTTTGAATGAAATACGTGATTACCGTAAGGAAGAGCCTATTTCTGCAAAAGACTTTATGGCATTGGTGCGTGAAAAATCTGCTGTTGTTGAATTGGATGCAAAATTAGCTTCCCGTTCAGTAAACGAAGGTTTTTCAGGTGGTGAAAAGAAACGAAATGAAATCTTCCAAATGGCCATGCTTGAACCGAAACTAGCCATTCTTGATGAAACTGATTCTGGATTAGATATTGATGCTTTACGCATTGTTGCAAATGGAGTGAATACGTTAAAATCAGCCGATAATGCAACTATTGTAATTACCCATTACCAACGTTTATTGGATTATATTGTTCCCGATTTCGTGCATGTCCTATACGATGGTCGCATTGTAAAAACTGGACCGAAAGAACTTGCCTTGGAATTGGAGGAAAAAGGATACGATTGGATCAAAGCAGAATTTCAACAGTAAACCGTCGAAAGTATGAGTTTAGAAACAATCATCCCAGAAATGGCTGCTGCAGTCGATTGGAAATTGGAAGGAAACTTCTTGCTTTCAACTGATCTTCAACAAAAAGCCAAGACTGTTTTGGAAACGACACCCTTTCCAACAACGCGTTCTGAAGCATGGAAATATACACGCGTAACTAAAATACGCAACGGACAATTTGCCATTCAGCCAATGCAGTTGGCGAAAAACGAGCACCAAATTGATGCGACAGCTGTCTCATTGGTATTTGTTAACGGACATTTCGCACCGAATTTATCTTCATCAGACTTTCCTGCTGGAGTAAAACTGGTGGCTTTATCCCAAATGAATGAGCAAGAACGGCTTGCTATAGGAAATGAACTTCCATTAGAAGGTCAAATTTTCAATGCATTCAATACGGCTTATGCAACAGACGGAATATCAATTCACATTGCAGCGAAGGTTAACGTAGAACAAACGATTGAAATCACACATATTTCAACGGGTATCAATGTGCTTTCAACTGTTAGAAATAACATTCATTGCGAAGCATTTTCTCAGGCACACATCATTCAACAATTTGTTTCTGAAAACGCTGAGAATTGTTTTGCGAATGTAGTATCTGAAATTTCAGTTGGCGAAAATGCGCACTTGATTATTGATAAATTGCAAACCGAAGATGATTCGAATTTCCATATTTCAACGGAAGAAGTGCAACAAGCAGTCAATTCAAATTTCACCATCAATACGATAACATTGAATGGCAGTTTGGTACGCAATAACCTGCATATCAATGTCAACGGTTCTAATTGCGAAACCAATTTGAATGGAGCTTACATCCTTAAAGGAAGTCAGCATGTTGATAATCATACCGTTGTTGATCATAAAGTTGCGCATTGCGTTTCCAATGAATTGTATAAGGGAGTCATTGATGGAAAAGCAACTGCAGTTTTTAACGGAAAAGTGTTTGTTCGCAAGGATGCACAAAAAATCAATGCGTTTCAATCCAATGCAAATGTATTGCTCAGTGATGACGCAACAATTGATTCGAAGCCAGAACTAGAAATTTATGCCGATGATGTAAAATGCTCGCATGGATCTACAACTGGGCAATTAGATGAGGAAGCAATTTTCTATTTGCGTGCTCGAGGAATTGGCGAAAAGGCTGCTCGTCAGCTCATGGTTGGTGCTTTCATTGGAGATGTATTGGAAAAAATAGAAAATCAAGCTGTTTCAGCAAAAATAGAGACCATTCTCGCCGATCGTTTTGAATGGGCAATTGGCTCTTAAAAATAGCTTTCGCCTTTCAAACACACATCTCATAAATTAGCAGCAACTTTACATCATGGAAGAGCGATTAGATAAATTATTGGTTGAACGAGGATTGGTTACCTCTCGCACACGTGGCGAAGAACTCATAAAAAACGGTGATGTTTTAGTGAATGGTGTTGCATTGGACAAACCTGGAAAAAAAATTGCTGTTGATTCAACCATCGTCTTATTGAACGAGGAACTCTCATGGGTTTCTAGAGGAGCTTTAAAACTCTTAAAGGCAATCGATTATTGGCACATTGATGTGAAAGGATTACATTTCATGGATATTGGAGCATCGACAGGTGGATTTACCGAAGTGTTATTGGCGCAAGGTGCTTCAAAAGTAACCTGTATTGATGTTGGACATGGACAATTGCATGATCGTCTTGTTGGAAATCCATCCATCATTAATTTTGAGAAAACGCATGTACGTGAGTTAACGACACATCATTTCCCTCAACCAGTTGATGGAGCTGTGATTGATGTATCCTTCATCTCACTTGAAAAGGTGTTTCCTTTTATCCAGATTTATTTAAATCCGGGGGCAACTGTTATTGCATTGATCAAACCGCAATTTGAATTGGAACGAAAACTATTGAATAAAAGTGGAGTTGTGAAAAGCAGTTTGAGTTATCCTAAAGTGATGGAAAATATTAAACGTTACGCTACTGATTCTCATTTTATTGTACAAGAAATTATTGAGTCACCTATTTTTGGTGGAGATGGAAACAAGGAATTTCTATTGTATTTGAAAAGAGGAGAATAATTCATTTTTTTTGACATAAAAATTTGACATAAAAAAAGAGGAGTAAACTCCTCTTTTTTACATTAGTGTCAGTTCTACCAGAACACCAATGAAACTCATCGTCTAAGTTGTGTAGTAATTTTTTTCTCTTTAAATCTTACCCTGTAGAGAAATGACGATGTACCTAACTGTTTGAACCCTAACTTATTTTCTAGTTTAAATTATGCCTTATTTATTAACCTTATATACCATTGATGCAGCAATTTGTAAAAGGTTGGAATTAAAATGAAAATTTTATTTGGAATCGAATTCCTTGAATATTTTCAAATGCTGTTTTCTGACCTGTATAAGATGGCAACCATTGGTATTGCGCTCCTACTGATATATGTTTTCCAGTTTTAGGAAACTGCACAATTCGATAATCCATTCCAGCAGTAACGCCAGGTTGAATTTTATCGAAATTATATACTTGTGTTACAGCATCATTATTTTTTTCCAAGCCACTTAACATCTTAGAAAACACAATCCCTCCATAAAAAGTACTTCTCTTATATGAATAACCAATCGAAGAGGATAATTGGAGACAATTAATTCGTTGATCTGTTGTAAAGTAGCGACCATTGATGTACTTACCTGCTCCTTGAGAATATTGACTTACTCCCAATGCATGAATCAACTGTATTGGTCCTAATTGATGACGGTAACTAAAATCAGCAGCCATGCCAAAGCGCGGAACGGTAGAAGTAAATGATGCAGGATTACGCTCTTGCAAAATAGATAGTTGAGTTCCAACTTGAACTGTCCAATGATGGAAAGGAATTTTTGGAAGTTCAAAATCACGTGCATACACTGACGCTGAATTGTAATTCAAAGTACGAGGATCTAACCGATCAACAATTTCATCTGTTTTATCAACCGCATTATTGATCGAATCGTTGGCTGCTAAATCAACTTGATTCACTTGATTCACTTGATTCACTTGATTCACTTGATTCACTTGATTCACTTGATTCACTTGATTCTCATTACGCAATTCAGATTGAACAGATTGATTGTTCACCACAAAATTCGTTTGATTGAATGGAATCGTATTATTACTATTTAGATTTCGATCTTGTTGTATTGGCAACGCTTGTTCCAATTGATTCGTGGCATTCAACTGAATAGCTGACTGATTCGTTGTAGTTAATGCTTGACTATCAATGACGAGATTATTCGAGTTGTTGGCAAAAACAGCTGTTGAGGACGCCATTGGTGTGTCACTTACATGCTGGGAAATGAATAAAGCAACCAAAGAAGCCGCAATTAATTTCCAGAATGGAATTCGTGTAGAAACTGGTAGATTCAGGGATTGATTAAGTCCCATCCACACTTGTTCCAAGGAAATCGCATCATCTAATTTAGACCAACCATCAGATGGTTGCGACGGATTCCATTCTTCATGAGAAGTAGCAATCCATCCATCAGCCAAGTGTTCTTCGGCAACTAAAGATTGATCAACACGGTTCCAAACACGTTCAACCGCAATGGATTCATCAAGTCGTTCCCACAACTGGGCAGAAGGCTCACCTGCATCCCAATCATCGAATGCTTGTTGCGCCCAATTTGAAAGGCCATCTGGCAACTGATCGTTTGTAGTGCTCATGATGCCATTAGTTTTTGTTTCAACACTGAACGGGCGTAATTCAATTGGGATTTTGATGTTCCAACAGAAATTTCCAATTCTTCAGCTATTTCAGCATGTGACCAACCTTCTAATGCATATAGCTTCAGCACCAAACCAGCTTTCACAGGGAGGCGATTGATTTCTTCTAATATGGCAACAAACGGAATTGGTTTATCTGGTTCTTCGTCTAATTCATCAACTATAGCAATCTCAGCTAATTGCTGAAAGCTTTTTCGTTTACGCAATTCTTGCAGACAACAATTTACAGTAACCCGACGAAGCCAGCCTTCAAACGCACCAGAAAAATGATACGATCCAATATTTTTATAAATGTGCATAAAAGAATCGTGCAACATATCTTCAGCATCTTGCGTATCGGAACCATAGAGTTTACACACTTTGAACAGCTCTTTGGAAAATCTACGATAGAGCTGTTCCTGTGCTTTTCGTTCCCAATTAGCGCAACCTTCAACAATATGTCTGATTTCTTCTTCCATTACTCAGCTACTTTTAAGACCAATGCTTCTTTTAGCTTTAAATTAATATCTGTAAACAACTTGTTGTTGCTGTTTTCTCGAATGACAATGGTTGGCACATCATTTTCAGTCGTAATTGTAGCCTCAGACCAATCATTGACACTTATTGAGCTGAACAATTTTTGTACATCAACACCAATTGTAACGATATAATCTTTCTTTTTCTTTAATTCAAAAGCAACCTGAGGGTGAAACGCCAAATCCATAGCAGACTCCCATTCAATGCGAATAGGAATGAGGTTCGCACCACTGTTGTAATTACCAAAGAGCATTAAACAAGGTTGGGTTTCGTCATTGACATTTAATTCTACTTCAAATTCATTGTATTCTCCAACTGGAATATCCATGGACAAACCTAAACTTCCACCAGAAGTAAATGTCGTTTTATTGATTGGAAGCGATTGCAAGATTTCTACGTTAGGACCTTCAACTCGTGTTCCAGAGACTTTAAATTCATCTAGGTAAAAATATCCACTTGTCACAACAGCGTGAAATGCACCAGGATCTTGTTGGTAGAAATCCCATTTAAAATTCAAGTATGCAGGCTGTTTTAACTTGTATTTTTTACAAGAAGAAAAGCCTAAACCGAGTATTAACACTACAAATAATAGTAAACGCATTATCAGATTTTTATTATTAGATACAGAACAAAGATAAAGGTTGTAATTTAATTCTATTTAGAAAGAATACAAATAAGCAAATATGTATCTTTGCACCATGAATAATCAAGAAAAAAGAAAATTCAGCGTACGAGAAATCAGACAGGATTTTCCTGCATTGAGGCAAACCATCTACGGGAAAAATCTCATTTATTTTGATAACGGCGCAACTTCTCAAAAGCCGCAACTAGTATTAGATGCTATTAATCAATACTATAGCAAAAATAATGCGAATATTCATCGTGGTGTGCATTTTATGAGCCAACAGGCTACCTCCGAATATGAAACATCAAGAAAGTACATTCAAGCATATATAAATGCAGAAAAATCAGAGGAAATTATTTTCACAAAAGGAACGACAGATGGAATCAATCTTGTAGCCTCTTCTTTTGGGGAATTACTTTCTGCAGGTGACGAAATTTTGATTTCTGCTATGGAACATCATTCCAACATCGTGCCTTGGCAAATGCTTTGTGAACGAAAAGGATTGATTCTAAAAGTAATTCCTATCAATTCCAAAGGTGAGTTGAAACAGGATGCTTATTCAGAAATGCTTTCTGAAAAAACGAAATTAGTAGCAGTTACGCATATTTCTAACACACTTGGCACAATCAATCCAATCAAGGAAATGATTGAAAAAGCTCACTTAGTTGGAGCAAAAGTGCTGATTGATGGAGCGCAAAGTATTCAGCATACCAAAATTGATGTACAAGATTTAGATTGCGATTTCTTTGTTTTTTCTGGACATAAAGTTTTTGGTCCAACCGGAATTGGAGTTTTGTATGGCAAAGAAGATTTATTAGACCGTATGCCGCCTTACCAAGGTGGTGGTGATATGATTGCCCGTGTGACATTTGAGCGCACAACCTACAATGAGTTACCGTTTAAATTTGAAGCTGGAACACCGCATATCGCTGGTGGAATTTGCCTTGGAACTGCTTTACAATACTTGAGTCAGTTTAACATCGAAGAAGTAGAGCAATATGAGCGCAGTTTAGCAGATTATGCGCAGGATTTACTTTCTACGTTTGAAGATTTAAAAATCATTGGAGCTGCGAAAAACAAAACAAGTGTGGTTTCTTTTCATGTCAATGGCATTCACCCTTTTGATATCGGGACTCTATTGGATAAACAAGGAATTGCAGTGAGAACAGGTCATCATTGTACCCAACCTTTGATGGATATTTTTGGAATTCCAGGAACAATTCGTGCCTCATTTGCGTTTTACAATACACGAGAAGAAATTGATACGTTCATAGCTGCTGTGGAAAAAAGCATTACCATGTTACGCTAAACCAATGAGTATGACAATAGAAGAAAAACAACAAGAAATCATTGACGAATTTGCTGTCTTTGATGATTGGATGGAAAAATACGAATACATCATTGATTTGGGGAAAGAATTACCATTAATTGATCCCACAAAAAAAACAGATGATCGACTCATTGAAGGTTGCCAATCGCGTGTTTGGTTAGATGCAACTATTGAAAATAATGAGATGCATTTAACTGCTGATTCAGATGCGATTATCACAAAAGGAATTATTGGTTTATTGATTCGTGTAATGGATCAAGAAAGCCCAGAAACCATCGCTAAATCTGATATGCACTTTATTCGTGAAATAGGTCTTGCTGAACACCTTTCGCCTACTCGCGCCAATGGATTAGCAAGTATGGTAAAAAAAATAAAATTATTGGCTTTGTCCGCACTAGTTTAAATTGTTATGGAATCATTAGAAGATAAAATCGTTGCTATTCTCAAAACAATCTACGACCCTGAAATCCCTGTTGATATTTATGAATTGGGGTTGATTTACGAAGTGCGCATAGATAAAGCTGCCCATGTTGATATTGACATGACCCTTACTTCACCCAATTGTCCCGTTGCAGAATCACTTCCGCAGGATGTAAAAGCGAAAGTTGAATCCGTTGAAGGAGTTGAAACTGCTGAAATTCACATTGTGTTTGATCCACCATGGGATAAAGATATGATGAGTGAAGAGGCAAAACTGGAATTGGGCTTTCTTTAAACCTTTTTCAATTAAAATCTAAAAAATCTTCCTTCGTTCAGCCAACTTTTCAGAATGGCTTGCGTTTATGTTATGGTAATATTAACCAACTGTTAATTTAAGTGGGTGATATTGCTATATTTATACATTAATCGCAACGAAACTACGAATGAAAAAAACCTTACTACTCTTGTGTACCTTTGGGTATTCTTACGTTAGTTATAGTCAATACTGTACGGCATGTGGGCCTTCCAGTACAGCCGATTCAAATGTTGGATCTGTACAATTAACAGGTACTTCAGGAGCAATTAATTTCATTGGATGTCCTGGTGTTATTGGATTACAAGATCTTACTGGAAGTCAATCAGCAACCTTAGGAGCAGGTTCAAATTACACCGCAAATATCCAATTTAGTACATGTGGCGGTAATTTCGCAGGAGCTGGAGAAGCGTGGATTGATTTTAATATTGACGGTGTTTTTGATGCATCTGAATCCATTGGAACATGGGTTGGAACTCCTCCTACTTCTTTGTCTGTGTTTAATTTTACTGTTCCTCTTTCAGCTTTATCTGGCTCAACGCGCATGAAGGTTGTTCAACAAGAAGCAGGTGCATTACCAATTAATCCATGTGCTTCTTTTACGTGGGGCTCAACCATGGATTTTTCAATCATCATCTCGGGAGGTGTAGATTGCAGCTCTTATTTAGGTGATACACAACAAGATGCTATTGTCATCAATGCATTACCCTATTCTACTACAGGTGATAATTCGTATTGTTATTTCAATCAAAACTTAGTGTATGCTTCTCCTGATATTTATTACCGATTGATCCCAACACCACAGCAAGCAAGTATTTCAGTTTCGCTTTGTGGATCCAATTTCGATACTTTTTTAACGGTTACAGATCCAGATGGAACTATCATTGCATACAACGATGATGGAAATTGTGGAACTTCTTCTGAATTAACTTTTTCAACCGCAGGAGTAGATACAGCTTACATTATAGTTGAAGGTTGGGGTACAGAATTGGGTGCATTTATATTAAACATCGATGCAGAATATTTAGGTGTTGAAGCCTTTTCACAGAATGATTTAAAGTTGTATCCAAATCCAACGACTGGTAGTATTTTAATTGAAGGAACAGTAGATGCTGCTGTTTCTATAATTGATAGTCGTGGATCAATCATCAAAACGTACGCTGATTATGCATCTAGTGAATTAGATCTTTCCTTTTTAAACGCAGGAATTTATTTCGTTGAAGTGATCGAAAACGGTCATACACAAACCATTAAACTTACAAAACAATGATAAAAACGCTTCTACTCGCGGTGATTATTGTTTTTAGTAATCTTGCGAACGCTCAAAACTGGGATGCAAAAGCTGATTTTGGAGCAATTGGACGACACAGAGCGTCTGGATTTAGCATAGGAAATAAAGGATATATTGGGCTTGGTCACATGAATGGTGGTGGTCCAAATATTGTTTATCAAGATTGGTGGCAATACGATCCTGCTTCCAATTCTTGGACACAAAAAGCAGATTATGCGAATGGAGTTCCGAATTATGCTGCCATTGCTTTTAGTACTTCAACCAAAGGATATATTGGCGGTGGAACAGCATTTACTAGCGAATTCTTTTGTTATGACCCTGTTACTAATTTGTGGACAGCGGTCTCAAATTGCCCAACGAATGTCAACGACCAAACTGCCTTTGCAATTAATGAAAAAGGCTATGTAATTGATGGCAATCTTTTTGTAGAATATGACCCGAGCACAGATAGTTGGACGTATAAACAATCAATTCCAACAAGTTGTGCAGTTTGGAGTAGCTCATTTGTTATCGGAGGAAGTGCTTTTTTAAAAAGTGGTAATCTATTCTATGAATACAAAGCAAGTCAAGATCAATGGATTCCGAGAAGTAATTTCCCTGGCTCAGCTACTGGTGGAGCAGTTGCCTTTTCAACATTTAACAAAGGATATATCGTTTCTGGTTATGCGGGGTCGCTTGCTTTAGTCAATAAGGAGGTGTGGGAATTTAATCCTGCAACCAATACATGGACTCAGAAAGAAGATTTTGAAGGTTCCGCAAGACGCTTTTCCGTTGGTTTTTCCATCAATAATCGCGGTTATTTAGGAACTGGAACGAATGGAATCAACTTCAATGATTTTTGGGCTTACGATAATTTTGCTGAAACTGCAGAGTTGAATCCGTTCCTAGTATCATGCACAGCATTTCCAAATCCAGCAACGGAATCGATTCAATTTAAATTATCGGATGCTCTTGGTAATGAAACGTGGCAGTTACAGATTGTAAGCACAACCGGGGAAATTGTCCACCATTCTGAACATACTGGTCAAGAAGCAACTTTCGAACGTGGCACGCTTAGCAATGGAACGTATTTTTATCAACTCATTTGTGCGGGGAAAACAGTCGCTACGGATGAATTTCAATTGATTGGATTATGATGCGATTATTACTTCTACTAACAGTTCTAATTGGCAGTCAAAACAGCATTTGGTGTCAAAATTCATGGTTAGATCGAGCCGAATTAACTGGATTCAAGCGCGAACAAGCTGTAGGATTTTCAATTGGAGATAAAGGATATGTCGGAACTGGAGTGGATACTTCTGAAACCGTATTAAAGGATTTTTGGGAATACGATCCAATCCTAGATAGTTGGACACAAAAAGCAGATTTACCAGGAGTTGCCAGAAGAAATGCAATCGGTTTTGGTTTCGATGACAAAGGATATCTTGGTACAGGATTAGACAATGATGAAGCACTGACGGGTGTTAAATTGAACGATTTTTGGGAATACACACCTGCAACAAATTCTTGGGTGCAAAAAGCAAATTTCCCGGGATCAGGCGGTTTAGGACTTTATTATGCAACTGCATTTACAGCCGATTCAAAAGGATACATCTGTGGAGGTAAACTTGGTCCAAGTCTATACACGAGCGAAATGTGGGAATACAAACCGAGTATTGACCAATGGACAATGCGCGCTTCTTTTCCAGGAGGAATTCGGTACAACATGAGCAGTTTGACAGTGAATAACGTAGCATTTGTTGGATTAGGAACGGATCAAAATAATTACAGAAATGATTGGTGGAAATACAATCCTGCGACGAACATTTGGGTAGCACAACCTAATTTCATTGGAGGCGCTCGAGGTGGTGCCAGTACATTTACAATTGGTTCAAAAGGATATGTTTGTCTCGGAACGAATGGTGGTTTAAAAGACGATTTATGGGAATTTGATCCCATCATGGAAACGTGGTCACCAAGAGCTAATTTTGGCGGAAGTCAGCGTAAACAAGCCATTTCATTTTCTATTGGAAACCGCGGATTTGTTGGAACTGGATCAGGAGTTTCAGGAAAAAAACGCACATTTTTCGAATACGTTCCAGCCATTTCATTAGGTACGGATGAACTCAGCGATGTTAACATTACTTGCTTTCCCAATCCAACTACTGATTTTTTCCAGATTCAAACTGATCAAGCTGAATTGACGAAAGCTGTTTTGTATTCTTCACAAGGTCAAATTGTGGCTTCTTATTCTAAAGACAATTCCAACTGGAACTGCTCACGAAATGGCTTACCCACAGGAGCATATTACCTGGTTTTACAAACTGAGCTAGGAGAAAATCGTCATCAACAAACAATTCAATTCATTGACTAGCATGAAATTATTTAGTAGAATTTTTCTTTTCTGTTGTGTTGCTGCTCCAGCCTTCGGTCAGAATACGTGGTTTCCTGTTGATTCATTGAATGGTTCACCCAAATCGGTTGCAACCAGTTTTGTGTTAAATGATGAAGGATATGTTGTTGGCGGATTAACGGACGGTAGTTTTTCACGAAAAATGTATTCTTACAATATAGCTCAAGATGATTGGGATGCTGAGCCATCTTGGGGTGGTGAATTGGGTTCAGGTCAGAATCGTGGAAGCGCAGTGAGTTTTGTGATCAATGAAAAAGCCTATGTGGGTTTAGGTCAAGGGAATACTGCTGGATTTTACAATGACTTTTGGGAATACAATCCACTGGACACAACTTGGACACAAAAAGCCAATTTTACTGGATCGGCACGCAGAAGTGCTGTTGGATTTTCAATTGATGGTATTGGCTATGTTGGAACAGGACAAGACGAGGCAGGAATGACGCGTGATTTCTTTTCTTATGATGCTGTTACAAATTCATGGAATCAACTCAATAATTTTACAGGAACTGCTCGCAAAAGTGCCGTTGCTTTTACGCTAGGTGGCAATGCTTATATCGGAACAGGTGATGATGGGGTTTTGTTGAAAGATTTCTGGCAATACAATCCAACAACTGATTCGTGGATTCAACGACCAGATCTTCCTGGAATGAGCAGAGCTGGTGCAGTAGCATGGGGTGAATTTCCCACTGGATTTATATCATGCGGTGAAGATGCCAATGGCGTATTTTTAAAGGATCTTTGGGAATACAATTTCTTTGGAAATGTTTGGCAACAGCGGGCAGATTTACCTGGTCCAGCTAGGAAGCATGCAACAGCTTTTTGTATCAATGGAATTGGATTTGTAGGCTCGGGATATAACGACATTTTTCTCGATGATTTTTATGCCTATATCCCATTGTTAGGAACGAATGAATTAGAGCAAATAACGCTTGAGGTGTATCCCAATCCTGCCACTGAACAATTGATTCTTCGAACGGAATATTCCTTCACTAGTCTCATTGTAACGGATGCAAATGGAAAAATAATTCCTGTTGAACTAACCTCTACTGGAGAAAATGCTAATTTAAGCATGCAACTGGAAGGACTATCAAGTGGTCATTATTTCATTGCTGGCGAAACAAAAAACGGTCAATTTGTTCACACTTCTTTTATTAAAATCCCGTGAAAATAGTTGCCTTATTTATTGGAATACTGATACTTTCTGCTTGCAGTGAAGAGCAACCAATTCTTGAAAAAGCACAACAACAAATCCCTGAAACGAATGAACCTGCTGCGTCACACATGACTCATACTGATTCGATTAAAGCTCCAAAAACAAGTTCTTCCAAAAAAACGAGTCCGTATCATTATACAACGATTTACACAGACCAGATCGGTTGGGGATATGATATTTTAGAAAATTCCAGTGTGCGCATTCATCAACCACACATTCCAGCGGTACAAGGAAATCAAGGGTTTAAATCTGCAAGTGACGCAGCAAAGGTGGCTGAAAAAATCATTGAAAAACTCGATAAGGGAATCATGCCACCAACGTTGAGTATAGCTGAAATGGAGGAATTGGGGGTTTTGTAAGACACATATTACAGATCGTTTCTAACGATTTTAGTTAAACTATAATTTCTTCCGTAATCCCGCAATATTACGGAACGTATAACATTCAAAATCAGAAGATTAGATATTTTAATAGGGTTGTTTTATTACAACTCATCAATATTTCATGATACGAATTTCAAAAAACACTTGGATCAACCGTATAATCAATCTTCCTAACTTCAGGTTACTATCTTATCATTGCACAAATTGTGTTAATTCAATAAGTCTTGGGGATTCAACCTTACTCCCTATTTCCACTCGTTAAATGGAAAAGACTTCGTAAATTTGCAGACTCTAAAAATTGTATATGACACGTCGTGTAGTAGTAACAGGATTAGGTGCATTGACTCCTATTGGAAATGATGTAAATGAATTCTGGACCAATATAGTTGCTGGGAAAAGCGGAGCTGGACCAATCACAAAATTCAATACTTCAAAGTTTAAAACAACCTTTGCATGTGAGCTGAAAGGATTTGATCCGAAAGCCCATTTTGATGTAAAGGAAATCCGTAAATACGATCCATTTTCGCAATATGCATTAGTTGCAGTAGAACAAGCTGTCAATGATGCGAACATCGATTTTTCTCAACTAAACAGAGATCGAATTGGTGTGATTTGGGGATCTGGAAACGGTGGAATCCAAACATTCCAAGATCAAATGATTGAATACTGTGATGGTGATGGTACACCACGATTTACACCCTTTTTCATTCCACGGATTTTAGTCGATATTGCTTCTGGAATTATTTCCATAAAATACGGTTTACGCGGGGTGAATTTCTGCCCTGTTTCAGCTTGTGCCACTTCCAACACAGCCATCATTGAAGCGTTTAACTATATCAAATGGGGAAAAGCAAACATGGTGATAACGGGTGGTTCGGAAGCAGCTATTACCCAATCGGCAATTGGTGGGTTTTCTTCTGCTCAAGCGCTTTCAAAACGCAACGATGATCCAGCAAAAGCTTCACGTCCGTTTGATACCAATCGTGATGGATTTGTAATGGGTGAAGGAGCTGGCGCATTGATTTTAGAAGACTTAGATCATGCTATTGCTCGAGGAGCAAAAATTTATGGCGAAGTTGTAGGTGGTGGTCACGCTGCAGACGCTTATCATTTAACCGGAACGCACCCAGAAGGTGATGGAGCAGTTTTAGGAATGGAAGAAGCCATGCGCGAAGCTGGAATTACTGCCGCTGATATTGATTATATCAACATGCATGCAACTTCTACTCCACAAGGCGACAACAGTGAACTCATTGCTGCAAAACGGGTTTTTGGCGAACGAAAATCACTGAGTATCTCTGGAACAAAATCCATGACGGGGCATTTATTAGGTGCTGCTGGTGCGGTTGAAGCCATTGCATGTATTAAAGCACTTCAAACGGGAATTGTTCCGCCAACCATCAATACAGAAAATATTGAACCAGAGTTCGCACATTTATTCGATTTTCCACTTGGAAAAGGAGTGAAAAAAGACCTCAATTACGCCATGAGTAACACCTTTGGTTTTGGTGGTCACATTGCTTCGGTTGTGATGAAAAAATGGGATAATTAATTCGCTCTAAACACTTCAATAAAACAGTTCATGGAACAAGATTCGGTACGATTAAATAAATTCATCAGTGAAAGTGGCTTGTGTTCTCGCCGTGATGCTGACCGTTTCATTGAAAAAGGAGCTGTTTTTATCAATGGACGAAAAGCGGTAATTGGTGATCAGGTAAAACCAGGCGATCGTGTTCGTGTCAATGGAAATGACATTGAACCGATGGAAGCGGAAGATTTAATCTTCATTGCGCTGAACAAACCTGTTGGCGTTACTTCTACTACGGAAGAAGGTGTACGCGATAATATTGTGCAATACATTCACCACCACAAACGGATCTTTCCCATTGGTCGTTTAGATAAAGACTCACAAGGATTGATTTTCTTGACCAATAATGGCGATTTAGTCAATAAAATACTGCGTGCTGGGAATAATCACGAAAAAGAATACGTTGTAACGGTCGATAAACCGCTTACTGAAGCTGTCATTCAAAGGATGTCAACAGGTGTTCCGATGCTTGGAACGACAACCAAAAAGTGTAAAGTTATTCAAGAAACACCGACGATTTTCAGGATTGTTTTGGTACAAGGCTTGAACCGTCAGATTCGTCGGATGTGCGAATACTTTGGCTATGAAGTGTTGAAATTAGAACGTGTTCGCATCATGAATGTTCCGTTGAAAGGATTGGAATTGGGTGATTGGCGCGATTTGACGCAGCGGGAAATGGAGTCAATTTATGCTTTGTTAGAAGACTCAACTTCGGAAGCACCTAAAGCGAATCCACAAAATCACAAACCCAAGACGAAGCCAAAATCGAACACGCCTCCTCGCAATTCATCTGGAAAAAAACCGGGGTCAAAAAAGCCAACAGAAACCAGATTTGGTGCTCGATCTGAAAATTCACGAGGAGCAAAATCGGGTGGAAAACCAGGCGGAAAATCTACAGGAAATAATCCTGATAATCGCAGTCGTACAACCGGTTCTGCGGGTAGAAAAACTGGTGGACGAAAAGGCGGCAGTTGAACGGACTATTTCTTCGTTTCAGAACTATAAAACCTACAAACCACTCGTAAGGACTATTTCTTCTTGATCCATAAAACCTAGGAAGTACTCGAACGGACAATTTCTTCTAAAACTCTAGAATCTACTTACTCTTCAAACGGGCTATTTCAGGTAGGATCACAAAACCTACAAAACATTCAAACTAGCAACGTTGTCAGTTCGAGTGCCCGCCGCAAAAGGGTGTATAGAGAACTGGCAACTAATTCCAACAGCGAATGAATTTAAGCTTATTTATCAGTAAGTTCATTTATTCGTAAGTCTTTCTCTTTGAGTAAGCGTTCATAGAGATGAACAACAAAATCAATTTCCGTATTATTATAAACCTTAAACTCACCACTATGTTGATTTTCAATGCTATTATTGAAAACGATTCGATCATCAAACGCAAATAAACTGCCTAGCGATAATTGCAATATCTCTGTAATTTTCAAAATTTGCTCAAAAGTTGGTGATGTTTCATTGTTTTCTATTCGACTGTACGTTTTTTGCGAGATTCCCAATGAATCAGCCAAAACGTCTTGCGAATACCCTTTTAGTACTCTAATTTTTCGAATATTATTTGCTAAATCACTGCCTGTCATTTGTTATAGTTATTTTGACTAAATTAGTCTTATTTTTTTATTTTTATTCTGCTATTCTTTTATATTTTCGAAATGTATTTTTCACACTTGAAGAAAAATCACCACCATTTCTCGCGGTGGTATGTGCGGGGCTATTTACTAAATACAATGAAAAATAAAATTTTATTAATTGCATCAACTCTTTGGTTTGGTGTGAATTGTTTTGCTGTTCCACCTTTAACAAAAATCAAAGAAGGTGGTGGTTTATTCGGTTATGAAACTGTTACTGAAATATACGGTGATGGTTCTCATACTATACTTTGCCAGGGAAGGGGTTTTGTTAGATGTAAAGCTTCCATGGGACTCACTGTTTTAGGTGATAATGATGAAATTCAATTGACTGACAGCGAAGTTGAGGCGATTGAAAATCAAATTAGCGACAAGGTTAAGTCAAATACTAATTCTGGGGTCATTAATTTTGATTCACGTGTAATTATAAGTTTCACGTATGATAAATCAAGTAATCGATTGGTTTACACCATGTATTCTATTTCTCAAGCAATCGAACATTCAATTATTTAAGCTATGAAAAAATATTTAGTTATACTAAGTTTATTGCTGGTTTCCCAGGTATCTTTTGGCGTAGACATTATAGTGAAACACAATAAAGGGCTTTTTGGATATGACAGAATTGATGAAACACATGCTGGTGGTAACAATCAATTAAATTGTACTGATCCTGGTACAAAGGGTTGTAAATGGTCTAGTTTAACAACTAATAATGATGTCTATGAAAACATTTTGAGTAATGTTGATAGATTGATCTACGACGGTCGCGTTTCAACTGGAAATTTTGAGATGGATGGCTATTATGTGCAATTTGACTTTGATTTGCGCAGTGATTATTTAATTGTTAAAATCTATACCCATTCAGAAGCTCAAGAAAATGGTTTCATACTTTAAAAATTTAGTTTTCCCTGCAATGATAGTATTCATTGTGGGGAAAACTCATTGTCAAAATCAAGTAACTTATGCAGCGACTCCGTTGGAGTTAACTGGAAATTTACAAAAGGGATTCATCACCTCCTATTCATCCTCCAACACGGTCTATTTCGTTGATAAATATCCTGGAAAAGAACAACGGGTTCTGTATAGCATTGATCAACAAAACAAACTAGATTCATCTTCATTTATCAAATCTAAGCACCTTAAAAAATTTAAGACTGAACGGGTGATGTCTTTTGTAGTTAAACAGGATAAACTTTTAGTTTTAACAAATGGTGCTATTTATCAGTTTTCGAAGACCACCTCCAATAATTGGAAATATGAGGCTTCAACCACGAACAAATATGGATTTTACTCAATGCTTGATGTAGGTGAAGAGCTTCTATTAGAAGTTTGCTACCCGTTTCATAATAGCTCTGGAAAAGCTGATAATTTATGGGCAAAGTATGATCTAAAAACAAACACCATAACCTCCTTCCATACTCCAGAAATAGACAATTCGTTATTTGCATGCTTCGTTAATTCATGGATTTCTACCTCTAATGGCATTATTGCTCATGCAAGTACATCTACTTATCACATTGGATTTTATAATGCTGATTTTAAATTGATTGATTCCATTGTATGTGATAGTGCTTATGTATCCAGTATAGCTCGTTCAGAAGTCGATCATTTTGATTTAGATTCGAAAGAAGGGGTGTCAGAATTCTCTAGTTTTGACAAAAAAACTTATAGCCGAATACGTAAAATTTTCCTTATGGATTCAACGCATTTGGTGGTGTTAATTAGAAAAAAAGAAGTGGAAGATGGGCTAGACAAACTGGATTTTTGGGAAAAAGAACAAGGAAAATGGCATTTATCGTCATCACAAAACGTTGACTTAATGTACAAAAAAGGGCAACCATACAATGATTCCATTTTTAGTATGAATGGCTTGTATCAAAATATGCAATCATTAACAATTGTAAATCATTCAATCGTTCGTATATTCTGTCCTTTTTATCACCTGAATACGGAGAGTTTTGATAGAAAAAAGGATATAGATGCCAAAATCGGTGGTAATTCAACAATTAACTATGGAATGGAGAGGTTTACTTTTTTGCTTGATTAGTTTATGTTCTACTAATTTAGTTGCTCAAACTAAGATTCAGTTTAAGGATAGCATTGTGTATGATTTGAATGGGACTGCTTCACAAATTGATCAATTGTTTGATACCGATGAAATCATTATTTATATCAATGATGGTTTTTGTATTGGTTGCATAGAATACCTCATTAAGTGCAAGGTTTCTCAAAACATATTGTTCGGAAAAGTTGATTTTTCAGTTTTAAGTATTTCCCAATACCCAGATCTGTACGATTGGAACATGTATTTTATTGACAAAGCAAACGTTTCAATTGATGAAAAAAAATCACTCGTGTTAATTATTAAAAATCAACAAACTGATGCACTAAAAATCATTAGTTATACAGAACTTGTAAAATTGAGTGATGATTTTACAAAAAGACCAAAAGACTTTAAAAAAGAGCTGAAAAACTATTTGCTGACCAATTAATTTTTCTTGAAAGCAAGACCTTTGATCATTCAAATTTTTATATTCACCCAACTTACCACTTCTTCCAAAAACAATTCCAATTGCGGATTCGTTCCTTCAAATGGGTGTTTTGTATTCAACGTATGAGATGCATTTGGAATGCTGAAAAAAGTTGTTGCAGGATTGTTTGCTTTACTCCACTCAAACAAGGCTTCTCCATGCCAAATGGGAACCGATTCATCAGCTGGTGCATGAGCAACTAAGATGGGTAATTGCAAAGAGCGCACAATAGGTTCCGGATTGCATTTACCAGAACCAGCACTTGCTAGTGTTTCTTCCAGGTATTCTTCACCTTGGGGCAAATCTTGATGCGTTCTATTGTTGTGTATGAGCCAAACTTTGTTTGTTTTCCATGCTTCTAGTACTTCTTGGGACCGCACATTTAAGGTACTCAGAGCATTTAACAAGATTAAACCGTTCAATGGAATTCGGTTTTCTTCGGCTTCTTTTGCTGCAAAAACAGTCGCGATTCCGCCCATACTATGCGCCAAAACAAAAACACTTGAATGGTGTTGAAAAGTGATGGCTGTCGTGTGTTTCAAAACAGCAAGCAGGTCTTCTTTTTCTAATCTTCGGCAATTTTTTGCGTATTTCTCTAAGTCTTCGAACACATCCGAATCGCCTATGATTCCTGAATGGGTATAATTGAATGCGATGGAAGAAATCCCTGATTGATGCAAGGCTTGTTGGATATAGGGAAACATTCCGTAATTGTAAAAACCGTTGTGTCCGTTGGCAATAACAACCATTGGCGATTGATCTCCAGCATTGACATAAATCCCGTTGATTGTACCGTTCTTGGTGTTAAATTGAAGTTGCTCTCGTTGCATGGTGTTTTTTGTATAAAGCTAAATTGATTTTTTTTATTTCGATGCTTATTCAGTTAAGGCAAGGAATATTGTTAGAAATAACTAACATTGCCTTTGTAGAACCTATTTATCACTTATGTTTATTTACAAGTCAGGAAAAGTACTTATTGCTATTGGATTATTGATAGCGGGAATTATTGTTGTCTTTATTCGATTTTACAAAAATAAGGAGTCGAAAAGCAAATTGAAAAAGATCCTCAAACGCATTGATGCTGATCCTGAATATGCTAAAAAAATCGCAGCTGATTTAACCTGTTTTATAGGTCGAACTGCATTGGTTGGGGCGGATAAGATTCGTATGCTCATCGATCAATTAAAACCAGAAACGCGATTAGGTAAGTACACTATTCATCAGGTACTAAAACTCAATCGATTTGATTTTCTTATTGTAACACACTGTGAAGACAATGATTTTGGTCTTACATCAACTGGTCAAATGGATACAATTAAAGAAGTTTATCAAATCAACTTCATTTTGCGAACAAATCCAGCAAAAGAACAAGAGGAAATTCGCTCACATTACTATTCAAATCATTTGGAAGAAAGACTGCTAAAAGAATTTCCGAAGGCGCTTTTTGAACAATTGAACAAACTCTAGTTTGAGCAATTACAAAATCCCAACATAACACACGCCTCCACGCCAAAACACCGCTGGCAAAGGAATTCGAATGGTGTTGAGAGGTCTCACCAATTGTTTGAGCCACCTTCTTTTTATGGGTAATTTCGTCCAATCAATATCAAGTGAAAGTGCGTATTCTTTTTTCGCATGGTAGGTAAATCCATTGATCGTATAGGCATTGTTGTCGCCTTTCAAAAGCTGGTCTGAACTGTAACCAACAGCAAGTTGAATCCATTTGGGGAAATTGCTTTTAGGAAAAAACAAACTCGGAGACGCTGTTAACCAATAACTTTGGGCATTGTAATCTTTCAGTAAGCGCTCTGGGAAAGTAGCACCAAGAATTTCTGGTCGCAATGCTGCAAATTCAGAAGGTTTATAGCCAAATTTCAAACGAATGCGTTGTTCTTTCCAAAGGAGTTGTTGCGAAACAAACAATACAGATCCAGCGGTATTCGCCGTAACATCAGCCCAAGAAAAACCCCATTCTTCGCTGAAACCGTCGAGTACTTCAACGGTCATTTGATAACCCCAACTGATGCCACCCGCAAGCCAAGTTGCAGATCGTTCTTTTACTCCTGACCATTTCCAAGCGGAATATTCCACAGCACAGAATTGATATGCGGCATAGGCATGACCCATTTTATCCATGTTTTGCCAATTCCCTGCGTCGTTGAACGTATGAAAACCCGATTTTGGAAAGTCTTTGTACCAGATTTCATTGAGCAAAATCGTACTTCCTCCCCAAATTGCGACATTCGTTCCTCCAACTATCCATTTACGATGATTATGGGTACTATCTCGTTGAGAGAAAGCGCCACACCCGACAAACAAAATCACTATGAGAACTATTTGCTTCACTTCACGAATGTACGGAGAAATTGGAAGTTGAGATTTTAGGAGTTCAATTACTGTTTCACAAATCGTTTTACGGATTCTAATTCCTTGTCTTTGATTGAAACAAAATAAATCCCTGGTTTTAACGATGCAATTGTCACCTCTTGTAGTTGGTTATTCCAATTGGGAATCTCTAGTTGAATTCTTCCAAACTGATCGAAAACACTTAATGTAGCTTGTTGTACTTCATCGGCAAATAAAATGTTCAGCACATCGTTTGCAGGGCTTGGAAAGAGTTGAATTCGTCCAAGATTGGTTTCTTTTAATCCAACTTGACAGACATAACAGGCATCAAAAAAGAGTGTGTTTCCCAAGGTTTTTACACCACTTTTATGTTGACACAACATGAAACTATTGATTGGAAGTGATCGCTGGTAGTTAAATCCTACATTTGGTCCACTGCCCTCAACAAATTTCATGGAATAGGTTAATCCACAGATATTTCCTTCTTCATGCAACCATAAGTGCTTTAACCCATTAATTAGCTGCACACTATCTACGGTTGTTGGATATGGAATGTTCGTGTAGTCATATAAATAGAATGTATCGCCAACGGTTAAACTCAGATCCATGATCAAGTATTCCTCGTTCCAATTTGGATCATACATCCACGTTTTCCCAGCAACGGTATCTTCTCGGAGAAATCCTAATCCTGCAAGTTCTTGATAGGTTTCCGCATTGATGATTGAATCACCAGTAATATGAAATGAATCACTGCAAACAGCATCGCAATAACCATAAAGAATAATATCCCAAGTAGTGTTTTCTGGAATAGAATCAAAAATACTTTTGTAGTTCTGAGCAGTTCCGTTGTTGGAAAAGAAACAAAAGGCAGAAATAATAGCGAATAAATAGGATTTTGACATCTTGTAGTTTTCAGCAAAGCTAAGCCATTTAATAATAACCTCAGTTCGTATAAAGACCTTTATTTCCTAAACTCAACTTCAAAGGTCACATTTACTAAATCGCCAATCTTGGCATCGCTTTTCATACCAAATTTGGTGCGATCTAAAGTAGCTTTCCCAACCATCACTAAAAAATCCTTGCCTTTATCCGTTCCAGTTGCTGCGAATTTAATTGTCAAGTCCATGGGTGATTTTTTACCCAATAGCTCAAAATTACCTGACACGCGATAAACATCTCCTTCTTTGACTATTGAAGTAGAAGAAAAGCCCATTTTAGGAAAACCGATTGCATTCAAATAACTCGCACCAAGAACAGATTTATCTCTCATTGGATCGTATGTTGTCACTTTTGCAGTTGGTATTTCTACCGAAATTTCCTGTGGTTGACCTTCTGCATTGAGTTTCAATTTCACCTTAAAATCTTGAATTCCACCATTGGTAACTGCTCCTTCTGGTCCTAATTGAAATTCAGTTTTAGATGCCTCCATTACACTTTTCCAAGACCCAGACATGGAAGGAACAAGTTGAATTGCGGAAACGTCTAATACATCTGGCTCTTGATTCACAACGGCTGTAGATTCTTCCGTTTTTACCAATCGGGAAACCATTTCTGGCTCTTTTACTGGTTTGAATGCTAGTAATACCGTACTAGAAAATGCGATGATAAACCCAAGGAATGGAATGGTTTGCTGAAAATTTCGTGATTTCATGACAAGCAATGTAGCACCAAGTAACACACCAATGTAGGTTGGGATTCCACCAAAATTTTGACTTATTTTCCCCATCCAAACACAAGCGAAAATCACCAAAAACGGGAGTAAAACCATCAAAGGCCATTTAAATTTGGTAGCACTTTTTGCCGCATTGACCCAAGAAATAGCACCTATTCCAACTAGTAATCCCATGAGGAAATTTCCTCTTAAAAACGAATCATCAACAGTAGGATTTGTTTTCATCAGAAGGAACAAAAAACCCAAAGAAAGCAATCCAATTCCTTCTTTAATTGCTTGAAATTTCTGGGTAGACAATGCAACAGACAACCAACCAGCAGCAACCAAAATGACACCAAAATACTGGGCTTGAAACTGAGCGAAAAACACCAAAACAGCTAAATAAAATAGGTTTCCAGCGGTTGCAGCTTTTTGTTGATTCAATCCAGTAAATTTGCTCAGAAATGGCGCAATGAGTTGAATGACTAATGGTCCAACTGCACCCAAAAGGGGTAACATCAACACATATCCCGAGAAATCAATTTCAAACCCAAAATAACTCGCTTTCTGACCAGCAATGATGAATACAAGGGCTGTTGTTAGTAATGCAATCCATTCGCCGTGTTTCTTGAAGAATAAACCAATCAGCATTCCACAACTTACTATTCCAGCTAAGACACTTAATACCAAAACTGAAGCATCTCCTTCAGTAAACCCACTATGTGTTGCAGAAATCAAACAAATGGCGATCAAACCAATGAACACCGTTTGAAAACGTGGCAATTCTTCTGTAAAAAGAGCGAAAAACGCTAGTAAAAGTATGCTAATAGAAAAGATTGGTTCCATGATTGTTTTTTTACAAACTTACAATGAATTTATTTACCATGGTATATATAATTAAAGAAAAATATCAACTATACGATTTACAGTCACTTATCAGAATGAATTATTCTTCAACGAAAGTCCCATCAATTGATGAAAAGCCTCATCAGACAAGTGTTCTTCAAGAATATGTAAATGCTCAATGCGATGACAATCACTGCCAGCGAGGTCTACTAATCCTTCTTTCACTAATAAAACCCCTTGTTTTTTTACATTCGGACCATAATGTCCCGTTAGTGAATTGAGGTTCAATTGAATCAACACACCTAAGTCGCGCAATCGTTTTGCCATAGTGGTACTACCATGGTAATACATATAGCGTTCAAAATGTGCAATGACAGGTTGGTAGCCCGATGAAGAAAGTTCAAATATGAATTCCTCTAACTGTTTTGGCTCATTTCTGAAAGAACATTCAAAGAGAATATGATTCTTCGCAAACGGCAATAAATCTCCTGATTGAATGCGATTGAAGAGCGTTTCATCAAAATAATATTCAGCAGAGGCTTCTATTTCAATTGTTAAACCAACTGCTTGAGCCGCTTCTTTTAGTTGTGCTAATTTATCTAGGATAATAGTTGTTGTATTGTTGTACATCCCCTGCATCACATGGGGAGTTGTGATCACTTTTCGGTAACCAAGCTCTTGAAATTTACGCAACATACCCAGAGAATGATCCATTGTTTGAGCACCATCATCAATTCCAGGCAATAAGTGACTGTGTACATCAACTTCCAGTACAGATAAATCAATTGGTTTTCGAGCTGGTTTCGATTGTAAGAAAGAGAAGATACCCATAATCATGCGATAAGGTACAAAAATACATGAAACGATGAATTACTAAGTTAACCTTAGTTGTATTTGAAGTTAAATTAGAACAAATAACTATAGTTCTAATTATCGCCAGATAAAAAGAAGTGAAAATTGATAGACCCGAGCGTATAATTGGGAAACAGATTCTAAAGAGTGAGGGCGAGTATTGAGGGAAAAGAGAAATCAATTAAATCAGTACTCCAAACTCACGCTCCAAACTGAAAAGAATGAGAATGAGGCAAAAGAATAGTACAATCACTAGCATGCTTACGCTACTCTTTTTGAGGGGCTGCCACTCTATCATTCTCTTTTCATACATCCTACTTTCGTACTACTAGAATCTCTGATTATGAAAAAGAACTACTTTGTACTTGCTTTAATCCTTTGCTTTACTTTTTTAAGCAATGCTCAAACATTCAGTTGGAGTGGTTATGTCAGTGGATCAACATCCTATACTACCGGAATTTTGACAGCAACTGTTACCAGTTCAGCTCCTGGATTTCAAAATACGACACCACGTCATTACGCTGCGGCAACCGTTGGAAGCGGACAATGTGGCATTGCTGGCGGATTGGCATTGGAACATTTATTCGGAAACATTACAGCTGCGCACTCAACATTGACGTTGGATTTCACTTCTGGAAGCACAACGAATGGAACGTGCTCCAGTATCACTTTCCCAATTAAAGATATTAATGCCGATGAATCGGTTCAAACATTTGCTGATTGGGTCGAAATTTCTGCTGTTGACGGAAACAACAATCCGATTGCTGTTGCAAGTATCACTGCCACTGGAGGAACCAATAAAGTTGTCACGACATCTGGAAATACACGCATCATAAAAGGATACAACAGCGGAAGTTACGCCTCAAGAAGTACAACTGCTTGTGACAATGTGAATATCAGTGTTACACCACCAATTGGTGTTACCTTAAAACGAATTGTGATTAAATACCATCCTGATTACACGATTTCGCCGAATAATTACTGGAATTTCAGTGGACCTACGCGACCTGCTTACCAATACATTTCCATTGGTTCAATTACCGCCACTGCAACTGGTGGTGGTTGTGTTGTCGTGCTCCCCGTAGATTTAGTTTCTATTCAAGCAATTCGAGCAGAACGATCTGCTGTGATTTCATGGGTGACTGCTTCTGAAGAAAACAATAGTGCGTTTGTTTTAGAACGTACAACTGACGGTGATCACTATGAACAAGTTGCCATGATTGAAGGAAAAGGAACAACTCAACAGCTAAGCAACTATTCAGTCACTGACAACCAAACACCGACTGCATTAACCTATTATCGTTTGAAACAAGTTGATTTTAATGGCACCATTACCTATTTCGATTTATTAGCTGTGGATGAATTAAAGGATGATCAATTGATTCAGCAAGTTCACCCAAATCCCGCTACGGATGTTGTGATTTTTTCGTTGAAATCGATCGGAGAACAGGAATTGACAAGTGTTATTACCGATCAAATGGGAAGAGTTGTGCAACAGTTTTCATTTGAAAGCAAAAACGGAATTTCACAACAGCTGATTGATGTTTCTGCATTTGAAAATGGGAGTTATTGGATAACGGTAACAAGCGAAGATGGAAAACGGGAAACAGTGAGGTTTGTGAAACAATAAATTAATTTAATTTCTTTATTCAGAACATCTAAAAAGGAAGCGTTGATTCTTTTTTAGGATTACCGATTTGTCGCAAAGGCGCAAAACTAGTTTATCACCCTCCTCAATCCTCCCTCATTGAAAATTATCTGCCTCACAATGATTTCGCTTCGAAAGGGAGGAGGTAAACCCTACGAATTCTATACTAAATAGTTGTTAGTCACCTTACTTTCCTGCATACATACGCGCATAATACTCCATGTAATTTCCAGATGTGACCTCTTTCACCCACGCTTGGTTTTCGAGGAACCACTCAACCGTTTTACGCAATCCTTCTTCGAAGGTAATACTTGGTTTCCAGCCTAATTCGGTGTGTAATTTAGTTGCATCAATGGCATACCGTTGATCGTGACCAGCGCGGTCTTTCACAAAGGTTATTAACTGCGCACTCGTACCTTTTTCGCGATCGAGTAATTCATCCATAATGATACAGATTTCATGCACCAAATCAATATTGCGCCACTCGTTCCAACCACCAATGTTGTAGTTGCACCCAATTTTTCCTTGGTGAAAAATCACATCAATGGCACGTACATGATCTTCGACCCACAGCCAATCGCGTACATTGGTTCCTTCTCCGTAAACAGGTAAAGGTTGTTGATTCAAGATATTAGTAATCATCAACGGAATCAATTTCTCTGGATGGTGATGACTTCCGTAATTATTGGAACAATTGGAACGTTTAATTGGAAAACCATACGTATGAAAATAAGCACTTACAAAATGATCAGAAGCCGCTTTAGATGCCGAATATGGACTTCTTGGATCGTAAGCCGTTTCTTCGGTGAAAAATCCTTCTTTCCCTAATGATCCGAACACCTCATCTGTTGAAACATGGTAGAAAACGTGTCCATCCATTTCAGTCCAATAGGCTTTTGCTTCGTTCATGAGGTTCACCGTTCCCAACACATTGGTCGTTACAAAGGGCATTGGTCCTTCAATGGAACGATCTACATGCGATTCAGCAGCCAAGTGAATAATATCAGTAATCTCGTGTGTGCGTAACACTTCACGAACAGCCTCCTGACTCACAATGTCGCCTTTCACAAACACATGATTGGGCGCAGCTTCCACGTCTTTTAAATTGGCCAAATTACCGGCATACGTCAGGGAATCAAACGTTACGATTTTATAATTGGGGTATTTATTGACCAATAAACGAACAAGGTGTGAACCAATAAATCCAGCGCCTCCAGTAACCAAAATGTGCATGACAAGCTATTTTAGCAAATGTAGGAAGGAAAAATTGGAAAATGGGGTTCAGATTCAAAATGCTTTGTAAGAACCTGCTGCAATTGGTGTCTTTTCAGGATTATTTTGTACTATTGAAGTAATAACGTAACGAAAGCTATTTACGGATCTCACTAAAATTCAGTTTGGAAGTTGGTTTTATAAGGCGTGACTAGTTAGAGTAATGGGTGTATGCAAATTAGCAAACATACAATGGCGGAAAAGAAGTGCATATATTGTGATAAACCTTATGATAAGGACACTGAACATGTTTTTCCTCATGGATTAGGAGGTGAAAAAGTGTTTCTCAACTGTGTTTGCCAAAAATGTAATTCAAAATTTGGAGGAATTTTAGAACGTGAATTATTTCAAAAATCTCCTATTGCACTTTCAAGAAGCATTGAAAGTATAAAAGGTTATAATAAAAATAAAGCTTTTTTTAAAGCTCCAATCTTGTTGACTTTTGATGAAAAGAATAGAATTGTATATGAAATTAGTCAACATGATGAAATGAAAATCCTTCTTAAATCCCAAATTATCGAAATAAACGGGAAATATTATTTAGAAGGTAGTGATGAGAAAAATATTGCAGATTTTACTCAAAAACTTAAGGCATGGAACACCAATAGTTTAACAGCAATTACTAGATTGCCATCAAATGAGGATAAAACTTTTGATTATGTAGTATTCAAAAAGGAGGACGGAGAAATTACTTTTGATTCAATAATATCAGAAGATAAAATAAATGATAGTGTTTTGATTCAGGACTTTCCAGAATCACATGAATTATTTGATGATTTATCGCCGAGATTGTTTTTCGATGACAATCAAAACCTAGCAATAAGGGCGAAGTCTGTTTATATTGGCCTAGATTTTTTATTGAACTTTTTAAGGTATACAAATGTACCAAGAGTAATAAAAAGTTTTAACTCTGTTGTTAATGATAATGGAGTTGTTTATGTTGGACAAAGTTTTTCAAGAGACAAACTAGAAAGGGCTGTCGTAAAGATTACTTTAAATATTCTAATTCACTATTTCTCTGATATTAAGACAAATTCATCCTTAAAAAAACATATCGATTTTGTAAATTCAGGTTACCCAAAAATTATAGTGAGGTTTGAGGAGAAAAACGATTTAATGGATTCGAATGACAAAACACATAACATTTTCATTCATCAATATGAGGATGATATCAGGTTGCGCTTGAGCTTATTTAACGGACAATTCGTTTTTACTCATATCGTGCCAAAACTAAAGATTCTAAATCACAATGAATATTACCGTTTTGTAAACGATTACAAAGTCCGTAAAAACAGATTTGAAAGTCGAAATAATATACTTGAATCAATTGTAAATAATGAATTACGTTTACTAACAATTAGTAATGAGAAGTTCATCTGAAACTGATGATTAGTAAATAATTTACCCATGATTTATGAAAAAAATTAAGCATAGGGTATTCTTTCATGAAGTTGGACATTTTGTGGCTAGTGAAATTAATCACAGTCATTTTGGATTAAGTACAGTAGAAAAAATAATACTTACTAAACATGAATTAGGAAATTCAATTAATTATTCTGGTCAAACAATTTTTATTGTACCAGAAGGAGAGCAAAAAGACAAACCATTAGTAAATCTTCCTCAAAAATTAGCCAATCTAATTTATGGTTGTTATTTTCAATCTCTATTTCTGGATACAGAATTAAAATTGTGTTTTGACTTTTCAAATCCAGATGCGAATGGCAAAATTGATTACAATCAAACTTTTGCAGCATTAACTCAGTTTAAAACACCTGTTAAACAAAGGGTTGAGTTTTTCCCATACATTGAACAACAATATTTTAATGAACTTAAAACACCAAAGGCAGATTTCAATAAAATATTTCAACTAAATCCAGAAGATTATTTCATAGAAATAAACAATTATAAAACCGAGGTCAATTTGAAAAAGTTAAGAGTTGATATTTCAGGTTTCTTAAAGATACATCAGAATACATATTTAGGTTTTATTTCCGAGATTAATAGAATTTTAGAATGGAAATAATATGCCAGTAAAATAAAAATATGTCTAATTAAAAAATCACCTAATCCAAAACTAAGGTGTTCACCTTTTGCAACACTAATCTCAAAACTCAACCCCACATTCCCCCCAAACCAATTTCAAAAAAACAATCCATTTAAGTATCTTTGGGTGATACATTTTCTATGAAGAATAGTGATAAAAAAAGTTTAGAAAACGCTTATCGTTTGTTTGAAACAGATGATCTAAAGAAAATTGAAATTGGCACAACCAAAGGTTTGCAGCACATTCACGAATATCTTTTTTTAGGATTGTATGATTTTGCAGGAAAAATACGGACAAACAACATTTCTAAAGGCGGTTTTCGATTTGCAAACGCTCTTTATTTAAATGAGATTTTGGTGAAAATTGAACAAATGCCAGAAAACAATTTTGACGAGATTATTGCTAAATACGTGGAGATGAATATTGCTCATCCATTCTTGGAAGGAAATGGAAGAACGATGCGAATATGGCTTGATATGATACTGAAATCCAACATCCAACAAGTCGTAAATTGGCAATTTGTAGATAAAACGTTGTATTTGCAAGCTATGGAAAGATCCCCAATAAATGATTTAGAATTAAGAACATTGTTAGGTTCGAATCTAACGGATGATGTGGAAAATCGAGAAATTATTTTTAAAGGGATCGAGCAATCTTATTATTATGAAGGTTACGAAAAAGAGAATGACGATCAATAGAATACTATTAACCTATGTTCGATTATAAAAGATAAGAATTAGAAGTTTTAGCACGAAAAAAAACCTTGTGTTCTTTGTGTCCTTGTGGTAAATTAAATAACCACGGAGACACGAGGAACACAAAGAAAAATCTAATCAGTAGTAAAAAACATTCATTTCAATCAAAGTAACATTGAATGTAAAAAGCATCCTCATATCTCAAAACCGAATGCCTAACCCCACATTCAATCCAAACCACATCGCTAATCTCCCGTAATCCAATTGATCTTCAAAAATAGTATACGGAACATTCAGCGTTCCATAATTGCCTGCTGTTTCTTGTTCGGAATAGTAGACATTAAAAGACGGTCCTGCAAAAATGGACAGGTGTTTACCGAATACATAATTGTAATTGAGGTCGAGTCTGCTGAGAATATCGGTGTAGCCATAATCATTGAAGCTTCGGATTCCGTTATTCGCCGACAATTCGATCGCTAATTTGTGTTGATCGGTGAAACGAACAAGGGTTCCAATTCCGTAGCCCGCTACCAAGGTCGATTCACCTTTAAAAGACGAAAAACCGATCTTAAAAATGTTGTAGAAGCGGTCAACCCCTAGTTTGAAACTCACATTGCCATAAATCGATTCATTGGCTGAAAAATCAAATGCATGGTAGCCATTTTTCACAAAACTCAAAAATCCAAAGGGAAGTGCTTTTTCGCTTTCACCTGCAACATTGATAAAACCTAGTTGAAAGCCGTTTAAGTTTTTTGCATAGTTGATAAAACCCACTTGTGAACCTACAACATTCCCGTGAACAACATTGAGCATTCCACTCAATTGGACACCTTTCAAATCACCGTAGTTGATATTTGCGATCCCTGCAATTTGTAAACCATCCACATTTCCATTCGTTAGGTTGCTAATTCCAGCGAGTTGTGCTCCGTTAAATCCACCTTTTGAAAAAACATTACTAATTCCTGCAATAAAAATTCCCCTACTCGAATCGGTCACAACATTGGCAATTCCACTCATGATAACACCGTTGGAACTTCCTGTTGTGACATTGGCAATTCCAGCTAATTGACAACCATCCACTCTGCCGTTATTGACATTGACCAAACCGCCCAACTCGAATCCATTCACGCCACCGTTTACACCAATTAATGCATTCAAGGAAAATGTGTTTTCGATAGATGGAGATGCTGTTCCGTTTGTTCCTAATGGATAACAGAAGGTAAATTGCACTTGTTGGGCAGCGATTGTATCTTCGGTTTGTGCCGCTAAATTGAAGGATAAAAATACGAGGGCTAAAATTGTACTTGTTTTTTTCATGAGTTCATTGTTTCCTTTAGGACAATCCAATATTCATTTCCCCCTATTCCAAATTAAAATGAATTCTCAGTAAAGCACACCCTACGTTTCTTTGATAGATTTTCAACTAAATCGTACAGTAAATTGGATGAGATGTCTTTTTCGTCGAATAAATAACAGTTTACATCGAATAATGACATAAATAACACAACCATTGAACCATTTTAGCGTCCAATAAAAACTACTACGATTATTATTATGATTCGATTTTACTCTCTCCTCGTTACGCTTTTCACCAGTGCACTAGCAATTGGTCAAATCAGCATTTCTTCCTCCACGGTAACAGATCCAACTTGTAATGGGAGCTGTGATGGTTCAATTCAAGTCACTCCAACAGGAGGAACAGCTCCATATACTTACGTTTGGGAAGATGCACTTGGTGCTACAATTGGTTCCAATGCTTCATCCATTAACAGCTTATGCGCAGGGAATTATAGTGTTACAATTTCTGATGCAAGTGTTGGTGGAGGTTCTACAACCATTTATTCAGAAGATTTTGAAACAGGTGGTGCAACGTGGTCACTTTCGAATGCCGTTGGTCCGCAAGGAGCCGATCCCAATTTTTTCACCATTTCAGATAATGAAGGTGGTGTTGCTGTTGGTGGATGTGGTGTTGCTGGAAATGGCAATAGCACATTACATATCACCAGCGTATTTTTCCCTGCTGGCGGTGCTGCTTATGATGCTGGTGGATTGTGTGGTTTTCTTTTTTGTCCAGAAACACATGTGCGGGCAACTTCTGGAACAATCAATACAACTGGTTTTACCAACTTAACTTTATCCTTTGATTTCATTGCAAATGGCGATTTACCCAATGATCAAGCAACAGTTTGGATCAATCCTGGAACTGGATGGGTACAACTTGGAGCAGCATTGAATTCTCCAGTTTGTGGAACCGGGCAAGGACAATGGACAGCATATTCAGTGGTACTCCCAGCTAGTTGCGAAAACATTCCTAATCTTCAAATTGGCATTCAATGGGACAACAACGATGATGGTGTTGGAACCGATCCATCTGTGGCAATTAACGATATTTTGATTACAACTCCAGGAGCTGGTGGCGGTAATCTTCCAATCACTCAAAACTTCACGATCACCGATCCAACTGCGGTTTCGATCACGAGTGTTACGCCTACTGCTGCAACGTGTAATACCGCTGATGGAACAATCACAATCGTTGCCAATGGTGGAACAGGTGCTTTGCAATACTCCATAGATAATGGTGTTACTTTCCAAGGATCTGGGACATTTAATGCTGTGGCAGCGGGAAATTATACGATCGTAGTGGAAGATGCAAATGGCTGTCAAGCAACCTCAGTTGTAACCGTTGCAACGCTGAATGGTCCTACAATTACAAATGTAGCAACCGTTAATCCAAGTTGTAATCTAGCAGATGGAAGTATCGATATTACGGCAAACAGTGTGAACGGAGGTCTGCAATACAGTATTGATAATGGAGTCACTTTTCAAGGCGGAACAAGCTTTCCAGCATTGGCAGGAGGAACGTATCAACTTGTTGTAGAAGATGCAATTGGATGTCAAACAAGTACAACCGCTACCTTAATTGCTGCAAATGCACCTTCGGTAAATGCGGGAGCTGATTTTGCGCTTTGTGCTGGAACGGCAACTACTTTAAGTGCAACATTGCTCACAACAAATCCAGCCAATTTAACTTGGGACAATGGTGTTGTACAAAACACTTCATTCACACCAGTAGCAACGACAACCTATACTGTAACTGCAACTGAAATTGCGAGTGGTTGCACAGCGACAGACCAAATCACAGTAACCATAAATACAGCTCCTGTAATAACAATTACGGCGAACACGACAACTGGTTGCGCACCATTAGCGGTAACATTTACCAATACCACAACTAATTGTACAGCTTCAGTTTGGAATTTCAGTGACGGAACTCAATTGAGTGGTTGTGGCAATCAATCAACTTCCTTTTCTTCATCGGGTTGTATTGATTTAACAGTAAATGCGACGAGTATTAATGGTTGTATCACGACGATAACTTATCCTTCCATTGTATGCATTACTACTGGTCCAGTTGCTGCGTTTACTCCTACTCCATCCATCTTGAATTCTGAAAATACGGTTTCAACAATGCTCAATTCAAGTACTGGAGCAACAAACTACTCTTGGAATTTTGGTGATGGAAGTTTTTCAACATTAAATTCACCTACTCATAATTTCCCTGCAGGTTCGAATGGTGTTTATACGGTTACACTAGTTGCAACAAATGCTAGTGGTTGTACAGATACGGCTATAGCCCTCGTTTCAGTAGAAGAAGCACTGTTGTTTTATGTTCCGAATACGTTTACTCCAGACGGTGACGAATTCAACCAAACATTCCAACCTGTTTTTACCTCTGGCTTTGATCCATACGATTTCAACTTTACTGTTTTTAATCGTTGGGGAGAAACACTTTACGAATCAAAAGATGCGACTGTTGGTTGGGATGGAGCTTATATGGGAAGGATGTCACAAGAAGGGCAATATACTTGGAGAATTGAGTTCAAATCCAGTAAAAATGACGAGCGGATTATCGTTCATGGACATTTTAATTTGCTTAAGTAGACTTGAGACTGATAGACTCGAGATCGCTTCGCTTAGCGAAGCGGTCTCAAGTCTTAAAGTGAAGCGATCTTCAGTCTATTCTACAAACTCCAGTATTCCAACTCCTTAATTTTTCCTTTATAAATTCCTTTCAAATCTACAAAAACACCTTTCCCGTCTTTTAAAAGCGATTTGAAATATGCTTCATCGTAGTTCCTGTATTCTTTGTGGTTGACAGCAAGGATAATGGCATCGTAATCTTTACCAATTTCGACTAAACCAACACCATACTCGTGTGCCATTTCTTCGGATGAAGCATGTGGATCAACAAGATCAATGTGTACTTGAAAGGATTTTAACTCATTCACCACATCAATTACTTTGGAATTACGGATATCGGAAACATCTTCTTTAAACGTGGCTCCCATTACCAATACACGCGCATCTTGAATGTGTTTTCCTTGCGCAATGATTTTCTTAACGGTTTGTTTTCCAATGTAAAAGCCCATGGAATCGTTTACATAACGACCACTGTTGATGATTTTCGCGTGATAACCAGCTTGTTGCGCTTTATGCGTCAAATAATACGGATCAACCCCAATGCAATGTCCACCAACTAAACCCGGTGAAAATTTTAAGAAATTCCATTTCGTCCCAGCAGCCTCTAACACATCGTAGGTATTGATTCCTAAACGGTTAAAAATGATTGACAACTCATTGATCAAGGCAATATTTACGTCGCGTTGCGTATTTTCAATGATTTTCGCAGCTTCAGCTACCTTGATGGATGCAGCACGGTGAACACCCGCATGAACAACCAATTCGTAGGTTTGAGCAATTTCTTCCAACGATTCAGCATCACATCCAGAAACCACTTTGATTACGTTTTGCAAGGTATGTTCTTTATCTCCTGGATTAATCCGTTCGGGTGAATAACCAACCCTAAAATCTTCTCTGAATTTTAATCCAGAAAGCTCTTCCAAAACGGGAATACAATCTTCTTCTGTACAACCTGGATAAACCGTGGATTCAAAAACGACATAATCTCCTTTTTTCAATACTTTCCCAACAGTTCTAGACGCTCCCAACAATGGTTTTAAATCGGGAAGATTCGCATCGTCTATAGGTGTAGGAACGGCTACGATAAAGAATTCAACATCCTTCAAATCATCTGGATTCGCGGAAAAAAGAATATCACAGCCTTCAAAATCAGAAGCTACCAATTCATTACTCGGATCGATGTTGCGATTCATTAGATCTACTCGACCTTGGTTGATATCAAAACCAATTACTTTGATTTTTCGTGCAAATTCCAATGCTATTGGTAATCCAACGTAACCAAGACCGATCACGGCTAATTTGGCTTCTTTTCTGACTAATCTAGTGTAAATTGAGTTGCTCATTGCGTACTTTATAAATGCGTTCAATAATTTCGACTACTTTCAAGCCTTCCAATGCATTTGTAGTAGCAGAAGTTCGACCTTTTAATGTGTCTATTACATTTGTGATAACATAGTGGTGATTGGCTGCGGAACCTTTGTATGCGCCGTAATCATTACCTGGGTTTGTAGGTGCTAAATCAGGCATTTCATATCCAACGATATTGCAGACTTCCACTTCATTCATGTATTGTCCGCCGATTTTCACACTTCCTTTACTTCCAATGATGGTCATGGAACTTTCGAGGTTTTGATCAGCAACTGCAGTTGAATAATTCAAACTCCCCATTCCACCATTGATAAAATCGAAACTCACAAAGCCTGAATCTTCAAAATCTGTGTTCTCTTTGTGGGTAAAGTCGGCAAATTTTCCTTGAATATTGTCAATATCTCCAAACAACCAATACATGATGTCGATGAAATGCGAAAATTGAGTAAACAAGGTTCCACCATCTAAATCTTTCGTTCCTTTCCAACCGCCTTTTTTGTAATAACGTTCGTCACGGTTCCAATAACAATTGAGTTGAACCATAAAAATATCACCCAACAAGCCACCTTCTACAACCGATTTAATCCACTCACTTGGAGGAGAATAGCGGTTTTGCATAACACAAAACACTTGCTTGGATTGTTGCAGCGATTTGAAAATCACTTTTTCACATTGTTCTTTGGACAAACCCATTGGTTTTTCTACAACAACGTGTTTTTTTCCTTCCAACGCCAACAATGCCTGTTCAGCATGCAAGCCATTTGGTGTACAAATATTTACGATATCAAAAGCTAATCCAGCGTTCAATAATTCTTGTACTGTATGAAAAAAGGGCACATTGTAATCCTCAATGCCACATTCTTCTTTCGAGCGAATATCGACCATTGCAATCAATTCCGCCTCTTCATCACGACGAATCATCTCCGCATGTCGTTTCCCAATGTGGCCACAACCAACAATGACAAACTTCACCTTTTCATTTTCTGGAATCATGGTCTGTATAATTTAACTTTTCCATCGATTAATTGATACTTTTCATGGCTTTCTGGACAAGTGGCATTTCCAGTTTCATCAAAAACAAGTCGATGACCAAATGCGCTCATCCAACCAATTTGACGTGCTGGATTCCCAACAACCAACGCATAATCGAGTACCTCTTTTATGACCACAGAACCTGCTCCGATGAAAGCATATTCTCCAATATTATTTCCGCATACAATTGTCGCATTTGCACCTATAGAAGCACCTTTTTTTACAATTGTTTTCGAATATTGATCTTTTCGATTGACCGCACTTCTCGGATTCATCACATTGGTAAACACCATGGAAGGTCCTAAAAATACGTCGTCCTCACAAATCACCCCCGTGTAAATGGAAACATTGTTTTGCACTTTAACGTTTTTGCCCAACACCACTTCTGGTGAAATCACAACGTTTTGACCAATATTACAGCGTTCTCCAATAATACAATTGGGCATAACGTGCGAAAAATGCCAAATTTTTGTTCCCTCACCGATTGTGCAGCCTTCATCAATTACAGCCGTTTCATGTGCAGAATAACTCATCTATCAATGGATATAATTTTCAAAATCAATGTGCTCCTTTTCATTCAAGTCTTCGCTTGTAAGGCTTTTAAAATAAGCATACGTCAATTTTAACCCTTCTTCTCGACCAACTTTTGGTTCCCAACCTAGCAATTCACGTGCTTTTGAAATATCTGGACACCGTTGTTTTGGATCGTCAACTGGTAAATCTTGGTAGATCACTTTTTGATCAGTTCCAGTTAGTTTAATAATCTCTTCCGCAAATTCACCAATGGTGATTTCATCAGGATTTCCGATATTAACTGGATATGGATAATCACTTAACAACAAACGAACAATTCCTTCCACTAAATCATCCACGTAACAAAATGCACGTGTTTGTGATCCATCACCGAAAATGGTTAAATCTTCACCACGCAATGCTTGACCAATAAATGCTGGCAACACACGTCCATCATTCAGGCGCATCCGCGGACCATAAGTATTAAAAATGCGCACGATGCGTGTTTCCAATCCATGAAACGTATGATACGCCATTGTCATTGCTTCTTGAAAACGTTTTGCTTCATCGTACACACCACGCGGACCAACAGGGTTTACATTTCCCCAGTAATCTTCTGTTTGTGGGTGAACGGTTGGATCTCCGTAAACTTCAGAAGTACTTGCAATGAGTACACGGGCTTTTTTGACACGTGCCAATCCCAAACAATTGTGAATTCCCAATGAACCAACTTTCAAGGTTTGAATCGGGATTTTCAAGTAATCAATTGGGCTTGCTGGAGAAGCGAAATGCAGGATGTAATCCAACTTTCCAGGAACATGAATGAATTTACTCACATCGTGGTGGTAAAATTCAAAGTGTTCTTTGCCAAACAAGTGTTCAATGTTTTTCAACCGACCTGTAATGAGGTTATCCATTCCAATTACGTGATAACCGTCTTTCATAAAACGATCACATAAATGAGATCCAAGGAAACCAGCAGCTCCGGTGATTAATATGCGTTTACGTTCTGTCATGTTTTATTTCTCTAATGTCATTCGACCTATCGAACTATAATAAAATCCGCGATCATTCATTTCTTCTACATCGAATAAATTGCGACCATCAAAAATCACTTTGTCTTTTAATAAGCTCGCTATTTTATCAAAATCGGGGTTTCTGAAAATTCCCCATTCGGTGCAAATCAATAAGGCATCTGCATCTTTCAATGCATCGTATTCATTGGCAGCAAATGCAATTTTATCGCCTACAACTCCTGCTACGTTCTTCATTGCTTCTGGATCGTAAGCGGTGATTGTAGCTCCATCTTTTGTCAATGCATCAATCATATACAAAGCTGGTGCTTCACGAATATCATCTGTATCTGGCTTAAATGCCAAGCCCCAAAGTGCGATTTTTTTCCCGCTTAAATCACCACGGAAAAAATTCTTCATTTTAGGATATAAAATCGTCTTTTGGTCTTCATTCACGGTGATTACCGCTTTCAAAATTTCAAAGGAAAAACCGTTCTCATTCCCTGAGTTGACCAATGCTTGAACATCTTTTGGAAAACACGAACCTCCGTAACCGATTCCTGGGAATAAAAAGCGTTTGCCAATGCGTTCATCCGAACCAATTCCAATGCGCACTTTATCCACATCAGCACCAACTCGTTCGCAGAAATTGGCAATCTCATTCATGAACGTAATCTTGGTAGCTAAGAATGAATTAGCCGCATATTTTGTCAATTCCGCCGATTTTTCATCCATAAAAAGAATGGGATTTCCTTGACGAACAAACGGTTTGTATAATTGCTCCATGATTTTCTCAGCCCGTTGCGAAGAAGTTCCAATCACCACACGATCAGGTTTCATGAAATCGTCCACAGCAAAACCTTCACGCAAAAACTCAGGATTGGATACAACATCAAATTCCACTGTCGCATTTTTCGCAATGCGTTCTCGCACTTTTTCAGCTGTTCCAACTGGAACGGTGCTTTTGTCAA
>JAYSRF010000195.1:0-26213 GCA_043721195.1 Fluviicola sp.
ATAGCCGAACCAACTTGTGCTTGAGAACAACCATTCGCACTTGAGACACTCACTAAGTTATAGGTAAATGTTCCAGCTGTTCCAGTTGGAGCAGTAACAGTTGCTGTTGTTCCAACACTGACAACCGTTAAATTCCCACCACCATTGATGTTATAAGTAAAAGTATAGGGAGCAGTTCCGTTCGCTCCAGTAAACGTAATTGTTGGCGCAGCAGCATTTTGACAAATAGTTGTTGTTCCTGCAATTGTAGCCGTTGGCAAAGGTGTAACCGTTACAATAGCTGAACCAACTTGTGCTTGTGAACAACCATTCGCACTTGATACACTCACCAAGTTATAGGTAAATGTTCCAGCCGTTCCAGTCGGACAAGTTACTGTTGCTGTTGTTCCAACGCTTACTACTGTTAAATTTCCACCACCATTGATGTTATAAGTAAAGGTATAAGGTGCAGTTCCGTTCGCTCCAGTAAAGGTAATCGTAGGCGCTGTTCCATTTTGACAAATAGTTGTTGTTCCTGCAATTGTAGCCGTTGGTAAAGGCGTAACCGTTATGATAGCCGAACCAACTTGTGCTTGAGAACAACCATTCGCACTTGAGACACTCACTAAGTTATAGGTAAATGTTCCAGCCGTTCCAGTTGGAGCAGTTACAGTTGCTGTTGTTCCAACACTTACAACCGTTAAATTTCCACCACCATTGATGTTGTAAGTAAAGGTATATGGCGCAGTTCCATTTGCTCCCGTGAACGTAATTGTTGGAGCTGTTCCATTTAAACAAACGGTTGTTGTTCCTGTTATCGTTGCAGTTGGTAAAGGTGTAACTGTTACAATGGCTGAACCAACTTGTGCTTGTGAACAACCATTCGCACTTGAGACACTTACTAAGTTATAGGTAAATGTTCCTGCTGTTCCTGTTGGAGCAGTAACCGTTGCTGTTGTTCCAACACTTACAATCGTTAAATTCCCACCACCATTGATATTATAGGTAAAGGTATACGGCGCTGTTCCATTTGCTCCAGTAAAGGTAATTGTTGGCGCTGTTCCATTTTGACAAACAGTTGTTGTTCCTGTTATCGTTGCAGTTGGTAAAGGAGTAACCGTTACAATAGCTGAACCAACTTGGGCTTGCGAACAAGTGTTAGCACTTGAAACACTCACTAAGTTATAGGTAAATGTACCAGCGGTTCCAGTTGGACAAGTAACCGTTGCTGTTGTTCCAACACTTACCACCGTTAAATTCCCACCACCATTGATGTTATAAGTAAACGTATAAGGTGCCGTTCCATTTGCTCCCGTAAACGTAATTGTTGGCGCTGTTACATTTTGACAAACAGTTGTTGTTCCTGTTATCGTTGCTGTTGGTAAAGGCGTAACCGTTACTATAGCTGAACCTACTTGTGCTTGAGAACAACCATTCGCACTAGAGACACTTACTAAGTTATACGTAAATGTTCCAGCCGTTCCAGTTGGAGCAGTTACCGTTGCTGTTGTTCCAACACTTACCGCTGTTAAATTACCACCGCCATTGATGTTATAAGTAAACGTATATGGCGCGGTTCCATTTGCTCCAGTGAAGGTAATTGTTGGTGCTGTTCCATTTTGACAAACAGTTGTTGTTCCCGTAATTGTAGCTGTTGGTAAAGGCGAAACCGTTACTATGGCAGATCCAACTTGATTTTGTGGACAACCATTGGCACTTGTAACACTTACTAAATTGTACGTGAATGTTCCAACCGTTCCAGTAGGACATGTAACAGTAGCTGTTGTTCCAACACTTGTCGCAGTTAAATTTGCACCACCATTGATGTTATAGGTAAATGTGTACGGCGCTGTTCCATTTGCTCCAGTAAACGTAATTGTTGGAGCAGTTCCATTTTGACAAACAGTTGTTGTCCCTGCTATTGTTGCAGTTGGTAAAGGGAAAACAGTAATTGTTATAGGATCAGATGAAGTACAACCGCCCGAAGGACTTGTTCCCGTTAATGTATAAACTGTCGTTGTTGGAGGAGTTACAGTAGGTGTAAGTGTTGTTGGGTTGGTCATATTAGAAGTCGGCGACCACGCATACGTTGCTCCTGGACTGTAATTATTGAAGGTAATTGCCCAATCCAATAATACACCAGCATCACCAGCAGTGTTATCTGAAACAACCAAAGACCATGTTCCATTAACAGCACACGCATTTAATAATGTGAATGCTTGTTCAGGAGAGTAATTTCCTGAAAATGGTGCAACTCCAAACACAACTGATGGACCAACGGGCACAAAACAGGTGTTTGTATAATTATCTCCATCGATTCCGTTTCCTGTGGAAAGTGCAATTTGCGTTCCACCAGGACATTGAAGGTAAATATCCAAATCGGCATCCCATGTATGAGTAAAATTGACGCATACCGATACAATTGGCAATACTCCAACAGTTTGAGGAGTAATTCCTGAAACATTAATGGTAGAAGAAACCGTTGTATTGTTATCTGGAATAGTTAAGTCAGTAGTATTATTAAACGTAACTGGAGTATTGCTTGAAAGTGGCGTAACTGTAGCACTTAAATTGACACTCGCTCCTGGACAAATACTCTGATTCGCGGTAATAACATTGGTAACAGGTGTAGCATTTACGACAACTGTTACTGGTTCTACATCAAAGCAACCATTTACGTTGAGGATTTTAATATAATAGGTTCCACTTGTTGTTATAGCAGCAGGACTTGCTAAAGGAATCGTACAAGCAGCATCCATCCAATAACTATATGTTCCAGATCCAGCAGTTATTGTTACCACTGATGCGGCAGTAATATTCACAGTTGAAGGAGAACATACTGGAGGAGGATTCGTAATCGTAATGACAGGCGAAGGAAGTACGTTGATAGACGTATTTATCGTTGTGTTACATCCTGAAACAGAAGTGATGGTACATTGATAATTGATTGTTCCAGTTGTAGTGGGCGTAACAGTTAACGTGCTTGCCGTTCCCAAAACAGTTCCTGGAGCAGCAGTATTTACCCAAGAATAACTTGCTCCACCAGATGGAGCCGTAAGTGTAGTTGCATTAAATTGACAGGTAGTTGCAGGAGCAGTAATTGAAACGGGACCACAAGTTGCATCTAAGTAAGCATAAGCAAAGTGAGCTCCACGAGAACAGTCACCAATTGTAAATTTAATCGTAATACAAGAACCTATATATGGAGTTAAATCCAATAGAACAGCTGACCAATCTTTGTAATAAACAGTAGAGGTTCCAATTTGGATAAATCCTGGGATTCCAGGGCCACCAGTTACTAAATAATTTCCGCAAACAATTGGATTTCCAGAACAATCCAATGCTTCGATTTTAAAAAATGGTTGTTCATAGTTCAGGTGATCTCCTCCAGCATCTTGCATTACTGCTGCGTAATAGTACGTGAGCAAGGCATTGGAAGCAGTTACAGAATATTTTTGCATAATCTGTGCTCCACCAAAACTAGCATTCGGACCGTCACCTAATAATAAGGAATTCGTATTGCCCGGAATTAACGGACAAACTTGCGAGATAGCACCAGTAAATGGATCAACACCTCCAGTTGTAACCGTATGATGACCAGCATTCAATGTTCCATAAACTGGTGTGTAAGTTGGCGTTGGAGCACCAACTCCACCATTTACAACTGTATGTCCCCAGTTTCCTGCCCAACCACTTGTTGTTCCATTATCAAACCCCATATTGGTACAAGCAGGTTGTAAAGGTGGAACCGTAATAGTGGTAGCATACGTCATTTGGAGATTGTATGCGAAACTCGTTGTATTGTAATCTGCATTATCAATCATGATATAATAGCACTGACCAGCAGTTACACTTAACGGAAACCCAATTGTACTCGCTGTATTCGCTGTAGAAGGTGTCGCTAAGGCAGAAGCGGCCGCATTCCCTGGCGTACCTGCTGGCAGTGTCAATGCCAAATCGGTGAATACCTGTATAGAAGGATAAGCTTGTGGAATTAGTGCACCATTATAGGTCAATGTTACATTTATTGTACCTGTTGTAGTAGCACAGAAATAATAAAACCAATCGTTTCCACCATCAATAGTTACAACCCCTGGAACGGCAGAACCATCCACATTATTGGCAGCACCAACAGTTGTTCCATTTGCGTTAAATGGAATAGTAATAGGAGTATTATCAGCGATACCTGGTGTATCAGCTCCTTGGGCGAATGCAGATAAAGATCCCGTTATGAACAATACGAATAGCAGAAACTGGCTACTAATAGTAGATAGATTTTTCATGGTCTGATCTTAATTAGTTGCGAGTGGAAAAATAAGGGAGAATTCCAACTTTTCGTAGAAGAAAATGATGTTTGCTTGCGTTGCTTCAGTCCAATCAATTACAATTTGGTGAGAACTCACCTGAAATGTGCGAATGGATGGCTGAGAAGAAAGGTATTGTTCGACCTGAACTTTACATTTTCCATCGAGATTCAATGTTGTCGTGTAAATCGTTTGGTCTGTTCCAATGCCTGCCAATTGCTCAACATTAAAAATAGGAGAAACGTGTTCTGGAGCCTCTTGACTATAACTGCACAAACTAATGTAAAGTGAAACAGTTGTAGTAAAGATCTTGTGTTTGATCAGTTTTGTTTTCATAGTACTAGCGGAGAATAATAATACGTGACACCTAAACGTTCACTTTTTTTTATGGTTGCCTTTTTATTTCAAATAATTAATGAAAACGTTAATAATTTATCAAATTATTTAACATTATCTGTGCATAAACCGTGAAAATTAATACTTTTTTCCTTAACATAACAATTATATATTCGCGTTTTTTTGAACTATTTTAGCAAAAAATCTGTGAATAGCTTGTTGATAATAAGTTTGTTGTGCGAAAAACCGTGTCTCGTTTAGGGTTTGAGAAAGCGCTTTAACTCTAATTCTAGCCTATTGCGAGAGCATCCTAACATTTAAAAGACAGAAAGTTGAGTTGGAAATCAACTATTTTTGTTGATAAAGTGTTGTGAAAACAGGTTGCCTTTCATTCTGAATGAGCTAAAATATTTTTAGTTGAAATTAAAAGACTGTACTATTGAATAAATTATCTTTGTTGAATAAATCTACTTCTTTTGATATGAGCTTGAATTTTTTTAAAAAAAATAGCCTCTTTTTTTTAGTGTTGATTCTTCCTTTCTCGCTCTTTTGTCAAACTCCTGATTCGTTAGTAAAATCAGATACAAGTAAACATCAGTTGCTCACTGAAATCGTTGTGTCGTCTTCTAGAATTCCAGAAACCATTTTTCGTTCACCTGTAAGTATTGTGCAAATCAATTATATGGAAACAAAAAACATGGGTTCACCAACGTGTTTCGAAGCGATTGAGAATACGAAAGGTGTGCAAATGATTACCCCGAGTCTAGGATTTAAGGTGATCAATACACGCGGATTTTCAAATACAACCAATGTTCGATTCACACAATTGGTTGATGGAATTGATAATCAAGCTCCCCACATTGGTGCACCAATAGCCAATGCATTAGGAGCAAATGAATTGGATATCGATAAAATTGAGTTAGTGCCCGGAACAGCTTCTGCTCTGTATGGACTCAATGCCAACAATGGTTTGGCAAATATTCGCACCAAGAACCCGTTTACTTTCCCTGGATTTGGTTTGCAACAACTGACTGGGGTTAATCACTTAGGTGAAAATGGTGCACAAGTGTATAGTCAAACCAATATGCGCTATGCCAAAGTGATACATCCTAAATTAGCCTTTAAACTGAATGGTTCTGTAACCAATGGAACCGATTGGGTTGCTGATAATCAAACGGATCTTGCTTCTTCATTGAATACCTCAACTGGATTATTAGGTACTGATAATCCCGCCTATGATGAGGTGAATAGTTACGGGAATGAATCGTCGAATAGAAAAACCTTGAGCTTGAATGGCAAAAATTATGTGGTAGCTCGAACAGGATACCGTGAAGCAGATTTTGCTGATTATAGTATTCAGAATTTTAAAGGCGATGCTGGAGTGTATTATCGTCCAAGGAAAGATCATGAATTGGCACTCACTTATAAAGGAGCATTGATCAATAGTATCTACCAACGTTCCAATCGTTTTCGGTTAGAAGATTACAAGTTGAATCAATATACATTGGATTATCAAGCTCCTGCATTTCAATTTAGAGCCTATTTAACACAAGAGAATACAGGTAAATCGTATAATTTGCGTTCGTTGGCGGAGAATATGGATCGTTCGTTTAAATCAGATAATCAATGGTTCTCAGATTATTCAACTGCCTTCAATGCTGCAATTGTTGGTGGTTCTAGTGTTACAGAAGCGCATGTATTGTCACGTCAAAGTGCAGATAATGGTCGTTATTTGCCAGGAACGGAAGCATTTAATCAAAAACAAAGTGAGTTAACTGCAATCAATAATTGGGATTACGGTGCGGCATTAATGGTTCAATCACGCTTGTTTCACACAGAAGGTTTAGTGAATTGGGACAAGTTGTTTCCTACCTTCTTTGAAAAAATAAAAACTCAAGTATTGAGTGGTTTTGATTACCGAACTTATATCATTGTTCCAGACGGAAATTATTTCATTAACCCGGTGGATTCCAGTCGAAACTTGACTTACGCAAAAGCGGGCGGTTTTGTTCAACTGAACAAAGATTTATTTAACGATAAATTGCGTTTGAGTGCCACCTTACGTGCCGATAAAGCAGATTATTTTAACTGGAAATTCAATCCAAGATTCACAGCTGTTTATCTTCCGAAAGATGAAATAAGTATCCGCGCATCTTACCAAAGCGGTTATCGTTTTCCAAGTATCTTTGAAGGATTCTCGAATGTAAATAGTGGAGGCGTAAAACGAGTTGGAGGACTGAAAATCATGTCGGATGGAATTTTTGAAAACTCGTATACAAAAACATCCATCGATGCCTTTCAAGCCAAAGTGACAAGTGATGTCAATACACTTGGAATTAGCCAAAGTCAAGCAATTGAAAACAATAAAGGTTTGCTGAAGAAAAATCCATACACCTATTTGAAACCTGAATATGTGCGGTCATTTGAAATCGGATTCAGAGGATTGGCCCTCAAAAAGAATCTCTATATTGATGCTGATTTCTATTACAATGCTTACGATAACTTCATTGCTCAGGTTGAAGCAAGTATCCCGAAAACAACGATTTCCGATTCCATTCCTACATATTTGTTCAGTAAATCAAAACAAAGTCGTTATCGTTTGTGGACCAATTCAACAAGTAAAATCTATAGTTATGGAACGAGTTTAGGGTTAAAATACATGTACAATTTGAAGTACACATTTGCTTTCAATGCTACTTATACAAAACTTTCGAAAACAGATGATCGCGATGGTTTGGAAGATGGATTCAATACGCCAGCAGTTATTATTAATAGTACAATCACAGGGAAAAATATCTGGAGAAAATTGAGCGCAAGTGTTACAGCAAGGTATCAAACGAAATTCGATTATGTGTCCTTTTTGGTCAGTGGTGAAGTTCCTTCCTATTGGTCAATGGATGCGCAAGTCAATTATAAATTCGTGAAAATTGGATTGACCTTCAAATTAGGAGCAACCAACCTTACAAATCAAGCATTCTACACCATTCTTGGTGGCCCTTCCGTGGGAGGAATGTACTACACATCACTTACATGGGAAGTAAAACATCGAAAGGAAAATCCGCGCCACGGAAGTGGAGGTGGTCAGTAAGAAGATGGATGAAAATAAACTTTCAGCACATTTTTTAGTAGTCTATTCTATTTATTAATGCCGCATTTACACTTGTAAATGAGGATGTTGAATTTTTGAAGCGTGTTTTGCAAAGGTTTTATTTTTTAAAAATAAAATAAGCCGCACCAAACAAACAACAAGCAGCCCAGATATAATCTAATTTGATTGGTTTATTCATCACAAAAACAGAAAAGGGAATAAACAGTAATAGTGAAATTCCTATTTGTAAAACCTGTAATTGAACAAGTGATAATTCTTGACTGCCAATTCTATTCGCAGGAATATGAAAGTTGTATTCAAAAAATGCGATTCCCCAACTTACCACAGTTGCAATCATCCAATGACGTTCATCTAACCACTTTAAGTGAAGATACCAAGCGCAAAGCATGAAAAAATTGGAAAAAAGAAGGAGTACAATTGTTTTTAAAACGATAGGCATAAGTAGTATGTGTTTTTCAGTGTCCAAATATAGTAAACTTATTAATCAAGGTGTTTACAGTAATAGTAGCTGTTAAAATCTAAGTATATTTACAACTCGAAAATGGATATAATTAACCCAAAACGATTGTTTTAAAAAACTACTCTGTGAAAAACGCACTAAAAATAGTATACATTTTTGTAGCAGGTCTAGGTGTTTTTTTTGTCAATAATATCTACGTTCTTCTTGCAATAATTGCGGTTCATTTCCTCTTATTTCTAGCAATAAAAAATGAACAGAAGAGTTTTAAATTCTTGTACAAAGTTCGTTGGTTTATCATCCTTATATTTTTATTTGAAAGCTTTATTGGTCCGAATGACTTTGATTTGATCAAACTCAAAAAATGGACGCTCTCCCTAAGTTATGATGGATTATTAAATGCATCCATTATGGCATCAAAACTCATTGCCATGTTGATGATTACCCAAGTGGTAAGATTGACAATGAAAGGCAAAGAATTTGTTCAAGGAATGACAAAATTGGGCTTGGGTGAATCATCTGCTGAAATCATTGACCAAATTCTAGTAATTCTGTCTGAAGAAAAGGATGCAAAGTCCACTATGGCACAACCGAATAAACAAGGTTCAGGTCAGGGAGGTGGACAAGGAAAAGGTCGCGGAGGTGGTCAAGGTGGTGGACAAGGCAGAGGAAACAATTTTGAAACCAAAGAGGATTTAACATCAAGCATGAATCGTGTGACTGAGGAAGTCAAGGAAGAAGGTGAAGTGAGATCCAAAGATGTGCTGTTTCGTGGTCGGATTGGAAATATTCCGAAACGTTTATTGGATCGGATCAATTTTGCAAAAGGTAAATTTGCCAATAATCCCAATGCTGTTATTGCTTCCGCTTCACTATCTGTTACCTTGATTCGTATGGTGAAAATTGCACCAGGTTTACCACTTGCGCCAGGACATAAAAACATCCTATTTATTCCCGTTTTTATTCATGGCATCATGAAGTCTGAACAAAGATGGGCTGGAACACAAATTGGGTTTATTTCTGGAATTTTGCATTTCACCATGGGCTTTGGTAAATACGGACCTCTTGGTATCTTAGAATTCATGACGATCGGTTGGGTATATGATCTATTGCTCCGATTGCCATTCGAGAAAAACCGTCTGTGGTACTTAATGTTATTAGGTGGAATAGGTGGTTTAGTAAGAATTTCAACTGAAATGTTAATTGCATTTGTTTTGGGAGTGCCAGATGCATTTTTTCTCATATTTTTACCCTACGTTATTTCTCAGATTGCATTTGGTATCGCATCTGGATTTATTACAAAATCAATTATTAATACTACTGATTGAATGAGTCGATTTATTAAAGACGAAGAAGAAAACGGAAGAACCCACATGGATTCTCGATTTATGCGCGAATCATTGGTTGATAAAGCTGTGCTTTCAGCTGCTGTGGTGGACAATGAAATTGCGATTTTACCTTATTTGAATATCATCAATATAGGCGGAAAAAGCATCATTGATCGCGGTAAAGTTGGCGTATATCCCGTACTCGATGAATTGGTTTCCTTAAAAGGGAAATACAAATTTGTTGTAGGTGTAACAGGCGGAGCAAGAGTGCGACATTCCATGGCAATTGGTTTAGATTTTGGACTTCCTACAGGTGGTTTAGCAATGGTAGTTGGTGCTATTGAAGAACAGAATGCAACCATGATTTATTCATTGATGGCGAAACATGGAGCTGTGCGTGTTCCAAAAGATCATTACACGGATTTACCACATTACCTAGATAATGGAATGATTCCTATTTTGACTTCGAATCCGCCGCATCATTATTGGGAAAAACCACCAAAAAAAGGAGTTCTACCAGAAAGTGGAGCTGACTTTGGTGCATATATGACTGCTGAAGGATTAGGTGCTAGATCCATGATTTTTGTGAAAGATCAAGACGGTTTGTACGATAAAGATCCAGCAAAACATGCAGATGCAAAACACATTAAGCGCATTTCTGCTCAAGAAATCTTAGCAGGTGATTTTGAAGATTTAATTGTAGATCGAATGGTGATTGAAATGCTTGCAAAAGCGCGTCACGTAAAAGAGATTCACATCATCAACGGATTGAAAAGTGGAAATATCACCAAAGCATTGACAGGTGAAAACGCAGGTACAATAATCTATAAAGAAGAAAATTAATGAGCTCAATCAGTGATTTGTCCAATTTCATGGAAAACTCCATGGAAGAGGCAACGTTAAATTATAAAAATGATTTACGCATTCTTCCTGATGTGAAAGTCATGAAGTTAGGTGGTCAAAGTATCATGGATCGTGGTCGCAAGGCCGTTTTTCCCATTTTAGATGAAATTGTAGAAAATGCGAAAAAACACGGAATCATCATCACTACAGGTGGTGGAACACGTGCACGTCATACCTATCAAGTTGCCATCGATTTAGGAATGCCAGTAGGTGTTTTAGCAGAAATGGGCGGATCAATTACCGTTCAAAATGCTCGAATGCTTCAAATGGTAATGGCCAAACATGGTGGGATCTTTTTGGATCATTTAGAATTTGAGAAAATTCCCTTGTTCTTAAAATTAGGCTGTATTCCAATCATGCCAGGAATGCCACCTTATAGTTTTTGGGAAGATATTCCAGATCATGGCTCCATTCCATTGAACAGAACCGATGTTGGTGCGTTTTTTACAGCCGAAGCATTGGGTGCCGATACAGTTTATTACATCAAGGATGAAAAAGGATTGTATTCAGATGATCCAAAGAAAAACCCTGATGCAACTTTCATTGAACGCATTCATGTAGACGAATTGGTTGCAATGGACTTAGGCGATCTAATCGTTGAAAGAGTTGTGCTTGATTATTTGAAACGCTCCCGATTTGTTGAAAAATTAGTAATCATCAACGGAATGGAAAAAGGTGCGCTTACCAAAGCATTAAACGGCGAAGAAACAGGTACCGTTATTTATCGTTAAACGAATACTGGAAAACATCCATGCAGCTTTGGTTGTGTGGATGTTTTCATTTCAATCGTTATAAAAGAATAGAATTCGAATATGAAAATTTTAGTGGCTCTTATCTTTAGTGTTACTTGTTTGACCCTTTACAGTCAGCAAGACACCACCTATCACCAGTTCAAGAATGTCTATTTTATGACACCTGTTAAAGGGAAAGGAAACAAGCAAGCAAAACAAATTGCAAAATTGCTCACTACTTATTTCACAGCCATTGAAGAAGGTGATTACGATAGTTGGTACGAACAATTTTCAGATAGTACGATCGCATTTACAGCGGCAAAAAAGTTCCCAAACAAATTTAACCGATTAAAAGAATACGGAATTCATACAGATACCATTCGGGTTATTTCCATGAAACAACTTGCTACGAACATTGAAAATGAAGTTGGAATTGAATATGAACTCATCATTGATTTTGGTGTGAAAATGAACGTTGAAAACCGTGTTAGTTTTGATCATATTAAATTGTTGCCAGAAAATCTAAATCCTTCTTTATTCGGAGTGAATTTGATTCTCACAGTAAAAGGCTACGAAATCTGTTTGCACAAATACTTTGCAGATGGGGATAATAAAAATAAGTAACGAATAATCCTTTTAGTAAGATCTAACTTCCCCCTTCAAAGGGGGATTGAGGGGGATGATAAGTCGTGTCTCCTTAAATTAAAACAAAATTAAACACTGAGGTTAAACCTAAAATTCAAAAATTTTTAATGGAGTTCTGTGTAAGGTTATTCGAAAATCAATCTAATTCTTGATATCACCTCCCTCAATCCCTCCTCAAGGAGGGAAGTGAATTAAGGTGTTTTGAAAGATAGTAGGATTGCTTCCCCCTTTGAAGGGGATTGAGGGGGATGACCCAACGGAAATTATGATTACTAGGGAAATCACCCTCCTCAATTCAATGATTGTTCGTTCAACGACCCTTTAAAACGTCCTCGTTAATGTTTCTGCGGGTGTGCCAACCACAACACCTCCATCTTTCAAATGCACCACCTGTTCAGCCATTTCGAAAATCACATCTTTGCGATGACTCACCACAATGATCATCATGTTTAGACTTTTTTGGATAAATTGAATTTCAGTAATCAATTCACTAATGGCATCATCGTCTAAAGCAGAAAACGGCTCGTCTAAAAGCAATAACTCAGGTTTTTGACACAAAGCTCTTACGATTGCAATGCGTTGTCGTTGACCACCGGATAACTGGTTTGGATAACTGTTCAATAAGGAAGTGAGTTTCAATGAATCGATTAATTGACGAATGTCTGGAGCAATCACACCACCTACTGTTGCATAGTTCAAATTCCCTTCAACAGTCATGGTAGGGAAGAGGTTGTAATCCTGAAATACAAAACCCAGTTTACGCTCAGAGATGGGAAGGTTGATTCCTTGTTCACTCGAAAACCAAATTGTTCCATTGTAAGAAATCGTTCCTATGTCAGGGCGTTCAAATCCTGCAATCATGCGCAAGATCGTTGATTTTCCCACACCTGATTTTCCATACAAAGCAGTTGTCATCGCAGGTTGAAAAGAGGCCGTGCAAGCAATCTCCACTTGACGCTTTTTTTCAGTAAATCGTTTATGGATCGAAATATCAAGCAACGTCTGAACGGTTTTTTTGGGTGAGAAAAGTCAACAACAAAATCAACACAAAGCTGATACTTAAAAGTATAAGTGCATATTGATTCGCAGCGTTGTAGTTCAAATTATTCATTTCATCATAAATGGCAACAGAGGCAACTTTCGTTTCTTGCATTTTTCCACCGATCATCAATACAATACCAAATTCTCCAATCGTATGGGCGAATGTCAATAAAATACCACTCCAGATTGACCGCTTGATACTGGGCAGAAAAACATACCACAATGCATTCAACCTACTTTTTTTAAATAAATAAGTCGATTCAACGATGTTTCTAGGAATACCTCTAAAACCATTGGTGATAGGTGTAATCATAAAAGGTGTGCAATAGATAATGGATCCCAATAAGATTCCTTCGAATGAAAAAGCGAAAGAAATTCCAAAAACGTCGTTGAAAAATTGCCCGATACTACTTTCAGGACCTAAGAACGTTAGGAAATAAAAGCCCAATACAGTAGGAGGAAGGATAATGGGTAACATCATTAGGCTCTCCACAATTATTTTCCCTTTCCATTTTGAAAAAGCAAGAAAATAACTAATCGGAACAGCAATGATCAGCAAGAACAATGCGGTACTAAAAGCGAGCTTAAGTGTAATTAAAAACGGTGTATAATCCATTAGTCAACAAGGTAACCAAAATGTTTTAATATTGATTTACACTCTTGCGTTTTGAAGAATGCAAACAACTTGTCAGCTGCTGCAGGGTGGTTTTTTCTTCCCGATTTTAAAACGGAAATACCTTGCTCGATTTTCGCGAAATACTGCGGATCAACAACCATAAAATGATAATCATCTTTGTGTTTGCTCAAAAAAGAGTAACTGGTAAAAACAGCATCAACAGCATTGGAAACCAGAAATTGATTGACTTGCTCAATACTTTCTCCATAGACCAGTTTAGGTTTAACAGCCGCCAATTGTTGAGTGGAAACCAAGTATTCATTCGTTGCTATTCCATAAGGAGCACCAATTAAATCTGCTTGCGCAACGCGTTTTATGTTGTCGGATTGTAATGCCTCTTCGATGGATTGATAGTGCAGTTTCTTCGAATACACAAACACCAATTGACCAGCGGCAAATACGACGGGCTTTTCACTGAATCCAATTGTGTTTAATGACAGTGGTTGTTTCAAACTCGCAGAAAGAAAAACATCATAAGGTGCTCCATGTTTGATTTGAGTTGCTAAAATACCTGAAGAATTAGAAGTCAAATCACAGTGAATTCCGTGTTTTTTTTCAAACACATGGGCAATAGAATCCATGGCAAATTGCATGTCAGCCGAAATTGCAACCCGAATACTTTCTTTAGATGAAGGTTCACTACAGTTGCTTAACAGCAGGATTAACAATAAGAAAACAAATTGGTTGCGTAGCATATCCGTTTAGTATGGTGCAATATTACTTTTTTTTAAGAACATGAAAGACAATGTAGGTGAGAAGATGAAATAGAATTACAAAAATCGCATAACTTAAAAACAAAATTAGCTGCCTTCCTACGAAAACAGCTAATCTATTCAGCACCTAAAAGCGCTTATAACTTATCGAAAATCAATACCACTTTATTGAAATCCGCGGCTGCATTCATCACATTTTCGTAAATGTAATAGTCGCTCACAGAATAATTGGTTTGATTGTAATATTCAAAAATCGTGACAATCAATTGATTTCCTTTGATTTCATAAGAAGAAACAAAACCAGCAGAATTCTGCAAAGTATCCGGTTTTACATTAAAAACAAGAACCTCTGGATTTTTCACTGCTTGTCCTTCTGGTATTTCAATGGTAATGGTTCGTTTGTATTGACGTGTATAAGCTGTCTCAACAGGAAGTTTGCGTTTATCTCGGTTATACAATTCAGCTTGTGGACCAATTAACAATCCAGCTTTAAGGAGCGTTTTTTCTCCCGCTTTTTCGATAAAAGAAGCACCTTTGAACGTCGCTCTTCCAATAAGTGGTTTCACGCCAGTTGCATTGGAATTGTCATTTTCGTAAACGGCATTTTCCAAGGTTGCATCTTTATCAATGTAGAGTAAAAACTCATCTAGGATTTCTTTTTTACGATCATCATCTACAAAATCTAAATAAGCTTGTGGATATTCTGATTTATACCCAGAGGCTTTTCGTTCTAGTTCAATTGAACATTCAGAAAGCTCATTTTCAAATGTTACTTTGGTATTGATTTCGTCAACGGATAATTCGCCTTTGATACCTTTGATTTCTTTCACTTTTCCAACACCTGTTACCATATCGTTGATCCCAACTTCTTTAATGAACAAACCTTGTGTATTGGTAAATGAATACGGTGGAAACCCTAATCTAGAAATGAAGTTTGGAGACATATATTTGTCTAGATCATTGATGTAAATCATGTTTTCATCTAAAAAATTGTATCCTTCGAAGTCTGTTAAAAAAGGATTTTCCGTTTTATCACTTGTTAGAACCAATTCATGTTTCACGCCCATTTCACGCAATAGTTGAACCATGAGTTTGGTCATTCCTTCTGAATCTGTTAGTTTGCTTTTTAAAATAAAATCAATATTGAACAACCCATCAATATTGATACTCACGTCAATCAGGTTTATTTCAGATTTGATCTTGTTCTCCAAAGCACGAATCCGTGTTTCTAAGTTCTCTCCTTCATCATCTGCGCCAGCTTCATGAATGAATTTCTGCATGGACTTTTTTGTCTTTTTTGAAGGTGCCTCATACATATTGCCATGAATGATTTTCGTAATGGCAGTGTAGTTGTAAAAATTGGAAGTCTTAGCTTCTGTGTTTTTATTCACCTTGTAATAGCATTTTTGAAGCAATGCATCATAAGCCGACCATTGTTCATCTTCCAATGCAGGAACATTCAATTCGTGTACAAAAACCCGTCTTACAGAATAGGCCACTGAATCACGCTGAAATTGCGGCATTCCATTAATTGGATAAATTAGGTATTCCAATGTTTTTGGACAAATAATATCCAATTCGATGTCTTTTTTAATTACATCACTTTGCATAATCATTACAGCTCCTGTGTAGTTAGGAGTGCGTTCAATGTAATGCAAGTATTCGATGTAGCAACCTTTTTCAATGCCATCCAATGCAAAATAGCGGTATTCAACTCGACCATTTTCATCCTTTGATTCTTGAATGTCAGCTTCGTTTAATTCAATGATTTTACCACCCGGAATAATCACACGGGCTTGTTGTTTGAACACTTTCGATTCAGGACCATTCGCAACATACATTTTATTATTGTCTTCAATTGCTTTGTCTGAATTCAATAAAGTAATGGTATGAACCAACATGCGTTGCACATAGTCATTGTTATCTGGTGCAATCAATTCTAAGCTGCGTTTTTCGAACACAATGATTTCATCTTCTTTGAGTTCATCTTCTGTTACAGAATAGGTTTTTGGAACTTTTTCCCAATCGTAGTCTTCATAAAATCCTTGTGCAGTTAAGTTCACTGCGATGAGAAGAAAAGATAGTACGGATAATAGGATTTTCATAAACTATTAGTTGTTTTTAATGAGAACAATGGATTCATTCACGGATGATTTTTTGAGTGCGATAAACTCATTCCACGCTTTAAATTGTGTAGCTGGAAGCAATATAAAATCGAGTTTCAATTTCAATGTCATTGTAATGGTAGATCCAGTTTGTGAATAATGAACACTGTAATGGATCATGTCAGACGTGAAATCTACATTTTTTGGAACATATTTCACACTGTAGCCTGCTGGAACCGTCAATGAAACGGTATAGGAGTCATCTGATTTGTTATCAATCTCAATTGGTGCAATGCGATCTGCTTTTACTTCTCCTAATTGAATGATGTCCTTTTCTAAAATGAGGTTCACGTAAACTTCCTTATCAAAACTGGTCGCATAATTACTGATTTTAAAATCACTTTCAATGATCATATCTTGATCGCGATCTTCTAAATTGGTGATTTTACTATTCGATGCGATATAAGAGTTGTTTCCCTTTTCATCGATCGATGTCACTGCTTTATCCAAGTCTTTGGACTGAATTTCATGCAAGTACATGCTTAAAATGGAACGGTAATATCCACCCAAGACCGTTTTTGAATGTCCAATTACATTGCGTCCATCAATGGTAATCGTTGCTGTATCCGTCATAAAAGTTACGGATGCATCAGGAATGGGCACTTCAACAATTTCATATTCATCTGCACTGATATGAATCAACGCTTCTTTTCCTTGAATAAAACCTGTTGGTATGTTATATTGTTGGAAGGAGTTTGTCGCATCTAAAAAGTAAATATCCTTCCCGTTTTTATACACAGCAATCATGTGATTATCACAGTAACTACTCGCGAATTCGGTGTATTTGTAAGGAAGAGAGCGCGAACCAATCCACGTAAGGTAACTCGTGATATTGACCGATTTTAACATGCTATAAATCAAAGATGCCATGTCTTTGCAATCACCGTAGCGTTTTCCAATCACTTTTGACGGTTGTCTCGGAACATATCCTCCCATTCCTTCTTCAAAAGCAATGTACTTGATGTTATCTTGCACCCAATAGTAGATTGCTTTTACCTTGTCTAGTTCGCTTGTGAGGTCTTTTGTAACGGATTCGGCTATCGTTTTTAATTCTCCTGACGGAACTTCATTGACCACTTCGGCAACGTTGTCTTTGTAGTAATCATGCAAATCTTTTGGTGAGCCTATTACATTCACACGTCCTTTTTTCGTGTTGAAATAATCAATTTGAGCAAGAATATGCGGTGAGTAATAACGCGAAGTAGGTGCTAAATCTTCCTGCTTCATCATTGTTGGATTTGCCAAGATCCACGTATGAATGCGTTTGTTCTTCACTACGTTTTCCGTGTAAACAATTCCTGTGTTTTCGGTGTTGAACAATTTTGTAAACAAATGAACAGCCGTATCACATTCAATGATAAACGTAGAATTTTCAATGGGAATGTACCCGTTAAAACTAAAACCAAATGGGAAATGGTAATCCGTCATGGTCATATCGTAATTCAAGACACGCAGAGAACCTTCCACAATATTCGGATACATGAAGGTTGTTTCCTTGGCATCATCATGAAAAACAGAACCTTCTGATTCTGCATCACGGGTTTGAAAGTCAGTCGCAACGATTTTCTTTGAACCATTTTTATACGGGATTAGCGAATAGGCTTCAATTTCGCCCATTGTTTCAAAGCTAGAAAACTCTATACTCTCATCAGATAACGAAAGGAGTCCGTTTTTATCCAAGATCAAATGCTCCCAATTCGTTGTATGCGTAACGACAGGAATATCTTTCACCATTTTGATGGTCACTTTGTTTACATTCTTCGTGAAAACAATGTGTTGCCCAGGGTATTTTGCTTTATATGTAGCAAGCATTTCTGTGGTTTGAGCCTGTGTTCCATGCGCAAATAGCACCAGAAACAAGCATACGAACCAATTAGAATTTTTGAATCGAAACAATCTCATTATTATAATATAGCGTTATAGATGTCTTTTTACCATCTGCTGCATATTCGGTTACAGTTCCATGCAATTGACCAAATAAGTAATTTTTCTCTGTTTTTAATTTGCCATTCGCATAGAAATAAGTGGCTTTCCCATGAAGCTGACCAAATTGATAGTTCTCCTCAAGAATTTTTTGTCCGCTTTCACTGTATTCATAAAACTTACCGTGCGCTTCACCATGCAAATAAACCTCTTCTTCCCACTTTTGTCCATTGTCATGATAAGCAAGGTAAGTGCCTTCAACTAATCCACTTTTGCGTGAATGCTCATTTGCTTTTTTCCCGTTTTTATAATACGTAACAAAACGCAATTCTTGTTTGTCAAGCGGAATAGCAGCTACTTCTTTTCCTTCTTTATCAAGATAAGAATAACTTACAATAACATCTTGCTCATAATTGCGAATCATCGCAACACTTCCTTGTGGACTATAATACGTTACTTTTCCTTGACGATTATCATTCAGGAAGTTTCCTTCGTTTTTAATACCGCCATTTTCAAAGTAGTTTTTATAAGGACCTTGCAATTGATCATTGATATAACTGTGCACCGAGTTCAGTTTTCCATTTGCATAATACGATTTTTGTTCACCTTGTTTTTCACCGTTTACAAATGTCGCTGTTTGTTCAAGTTTCCCTGAATCATGGTACCATTTCCATTCACCAGAGCGTTCTGAATTCGTATAATCACCAGTGGCTTCAATGTTTTTGTTAGGGCCATACCAGTTGAAATTACCATCTGCATTTCCATTTTTGTATTCACCTCGGAAATTCACATACGAATTATCAGGATTTTTTAGCTCAATCGCTCCGTTGTATTCTCCTAGTTCAGCAACCATTTGTTCGTTGGTATCTAAGAAAACGTGCGCAATGATTCTTCCCAAATCGTATTCTTCCCACGAAACCAATTTTCCGTTAACAGCGTATGTTTTTTGAATGCCATTCTTGATGCCTTCAACAAAATAGTTCTCGTATTGTATGGAACCATCGCTGAAATAAGAATACCAATCGCGGTCATATTCACCGTTTTTGTAAAAACCTTCGTCCGTCAATTCACCGAAAATGTTGTATTCGAGGTAGATTCCATTGCGTTGTCCTTCTTTAAATTCAGAAACACTTTTTAACTGACCATTGGAATAGTACGTAAATACAGTATCTATAATGGTTCCTCCCTTAAAGGTTTGAACACGCTCTAGGTTTCCATAATAATCATAGTAATTCCATTTTCCATCGCGTTCATCATTCAAGTATTGCCCACGAATTTGTGCAGTGCCACTTGGGTAATTGAGAATGTATTCTATCTTTTTCCCTTTTTTAGAAGCTACTTCGCTCGCATTTCCTTTTTTGTCAATGAATACAATTTTGGTCAACTCACCTTTTGAGTAAGTCATCTCATGGTATTTTTTTCCATCTAAATCATAGTAGACACTATTCCCATTTTGTTTTCCTGTTTCATCCAATACGACTGTTGTACTCAATTGTCCATTTTGGAAGTAATCATTCATTTCACCAACACTTTTCCCAGCTTTATAGGTGCCTTTTTCGCTGGTTTTTCCATCAGCAAAATATTCTGTGTATGCTCCGTTGTACAATCCATTTTCGTAGCTGTAGTCAGAAAGCAATTGTCCATTTGGATAATATTCCAATCGTTTTCCAACAACCTTGTCTTCAGAAACTGTGAATTCTTTTGATTTTTGTCCATTCAAATGATAAGCAATAAACTTACCTTCTACTTCATCTGCTTTATATTGGATGTCATATTCTAAGGTACCATTTGGATAATAAGATTTGTAAGGACCATCTTTTAAGCCTTTGGTTACAGCGTAAACTTCTTTGAGTGTTCCATTTCTGTAATAGGTATAAACGGTGTCTTCTGTATAACCATTCACTAGATGGTATTTTTGATAAATTTCTCCAGAATAATAATACTCATACTGCATTTTATCTTCTTGGGTAGTGAATTCAATTTTGCGTTCAATATTACCGTTGTACATATTGAATATTTCCCATGTTCCACTCGCTTTACCCGTGTTGTCAAAATGTGCATTCAACCGTTTTGAACCATTCGGGTGATAATAATAGAAGTTACCTATTGGTGTTCCATCTTCTTTTGTTTTACCGTAACCGCTAAAATATTTTGATTCGTATTCTGCATTTACAAATTGTTTTTCTCCTTCAAAGTCCATGTATTGAGTGGAAATAGCAGTACGTAAATTCGAGCCTGCCCAATCAATAAACGCAATAATTTGTTTTTTCTTAGGTGCTAACTTTGATTGAATGTTGTCATTATCCAAATTAATTAAGGTGAGCATAATGAGCGGATCTATTTTTTTAGCATCCCACACTGCTTGGTAAAAACTCAAATAATGTTGATTCCAGAATTCTAAGTTTTGTTTGTCGTATTTGGTGTTTTTTAAAATCAAGTGCATTTGTCGACCGTAACTCAATGGAATCGTGAATTTCACTTTGTAATTTTTCTGAAGGGCAATTTTATTTTTATAAAACAGGTTGAGCTCTTCAAATTCATCTCCGTTTGGTGAAAGTGCTAATCCTTTTGGCTCTTCTTCATACGTTCCATCTGCAATACTTTCTAATAGTTGAATGGTTGAAACCGCGCGACTATCTGTTGGTTCAAGTATTAAAAATGTCATCAACGAAAGTGTAGCTTGTGTGTACATACCTTCATTTGCAGCGGTAATTCCCAAGCGAAGGTGGCTACTTGCATGGTAGAAGTTGCACTGAATGGCTGATTTGTAGTCAGCTAATGCTTTGTCATATTCTTTTAATCGATCATACGTAAGCCCTCTATTGTAATACAGGTTGTGTTGCATCGGAAACAAACGAATTCCTTCCGTATAGGTTTCAATTGCCTTGTCGGTCTCTTTATTGTCATCATAAGCCGAACCAAGTAAGGAATAAACTTGGTGCTTAAAATTGAAACGAATGTCGAATTCCAATAACTCTTTTAAGGTATTTTGAGCAGATTTATATTCTTCCATGCCCATATAACTCAATGCTATTTCATATTGAGCAGTTGCATAATTGGTGTCATTAATGCTGACTTTTCGATACTCTTGAATGGATTCGTAATAATTCTCTTTTTCGTAGAGTTCTAATCCTTTTTCAATGAGTTCAGCCGAACTTAAAAAATCGAGGTTTTTTTGTCCCCAAGAAAGAGCAGGGAGTATAAATAGTAGAATACTAAGTGTTTTCATGTGTTGCGATTTTCGCCAACGAAGGTAAGGTTGGTTGGCGGTTTATAAAAAGTCTAATTTTGGTAGTTCGAATATACTTATTTTTCGCTTTTAGAGCGTGAATGGGGACAGAAATTATTTTTATCATGAATTGTGAATTGCATTAAGCAGTTTTATTCATTCACAACTCCTGACCTTGTTTGGTTATACAATCTTCAATAGTTTACAGGCAATTGTCATGGTTCTACAGGCAATCTTCACAAGTCTATGGTCGAAAAGTAGTTGGTTTTCACTCAATACGATAAGGAATCTGTGGTTTTTCAAGAGTTCCTAAAGCTGACAGCATCATTTTAGACACATTCACTATCGTTCTAGACATCGGCAGAATCGTTTTAGGGACGAGCAGAATGGTTTTAGAGAGGAACAGTAGTGTTATAAGACACCGTCACTATTGTTTTAGACATCGACAGAATCGTTTTAGGGACGAGCAGAATGGTTTTAGAGAGGAACAGTATTGTTATAAGACACCGTCACTATTGTTTTAGACATCGACAATCTCGTTTTAGGGACGAGCAGAATGGTTTTAGAGAGAAACAGTATTGTTATAAGACATCGTCACTATCGTTTTAGACATCGACAGAATCGTTTTAGGGACGAGCAGAATGGTTTTAGAGAGGAACAGTAGTGTTATAAGACACCATCACTATTGTTTTAGACATCGGCAGAATCGTTTTAGAGACGAGCAGAATGGTTTTAGATAAGAAACTATTGTTCTAAGGGTTGACACAATGGGTTTAGGGAGGGGGCAAAAGTGTTATAAGATAACGTCACTATTTCTCTGTCTCGGCAGAATCGATTTAGAGATGGGTGGAAGGGTTTTGACACTGAAACGACACTCAAGTAGTTTTCTGTAGGCAGATTTATGCTTAAATCCCCAGATTTTGTAGTTGATCCCAGAATTTGGTCTTGATCCTCTTGATCCGTAATTTGCACTAAAACCTCACTTATGTCCACAAAAAAAGGTTGCCTAAACTAGACAACCTTTAAGGAGTGGGAAATGAGGGATTCGAACCCCCGACATCCTGCTTGTAAGGCAGGCGCTCTGAACCAACTGAGCTAATCTCCCTATTTTTTTTTCGTCTTTCAGATGAACCGTTGTTCCTCAAACGCGAGTGCAAATATAAAGCGTTTTTTTGCATCTGCAAGCATTCAATCGAAAAAAAGATCAAAAAAATCACTGATCAAAAAAAATGATCCTAAAATCAAAACGGTATCGTTCTTGTTTGCAGCAAGTTTCACCGCTTGATAAGCTTCTTCAGCAGAACTAAAATAATTTACTTTTTTTGAGGAATTGTTGAATGCTTCGCTCAATTGTGGGTGTTTTGCACTTCGAGGATTAGTGAATTCTGTCAAATAATAAACTGCTTCTTGCGGTAAAACGGTTACAATTTCGGATAGATCCTTGTCTGAACTTGTTCCATAAATGATGTGAAGCTGTCCTTGTTTGAGCGTATTGATACTCGCAATGGTTTGTTGAATGCCCGCTACATTGTGTGCGCAATCGAGAATCGTTAATGGAGTACGGTCCACCATTTCCAATCGACCACTAAAACCAGTGTTTTTTCGTAGCAGCTTTATTCCGTCATTAACGTGTTTTTCTGAGAGTTGAAAACCGATCTTATTCAATTGTTGCACACAGCAATAAACCGTGTCGAAATTGAGCCGCTGATAACCGAAGATGCCATCAGGGTAGGAGTGAGCAGGCTCAACGAGAACCAATTCACTTGAGTGTTTTTGCGCGAATTCAGCGAATACTTTTCCTGTTTCTTCATCTGATTCGCCAATAACGATCGGAATACCTTGTTTAATGATTCCTGCTTTCTCTGCGGCAATTAACGATCGGTTTTCGCCTAAAATAGCCGTGTGATCCAAGCTGATATTCGTGATAACGGTTAGCAACGGTTGTATGATGTTTGTGGCATCCAATCGACCGCCTAATCCAGTTTCAGCGACAACGATACTGCATTTTTTTTCGTTGAAATAACAAAGTGCCATCAACCAAGTGATCTCAAAAAAGGAGGGTTCGATGTTCCATGTTTTCGAACGGATCTCTTCACAAAATTCGATGACAAATGCTTCATCGATGCACGTTCCGTTTACACGAATCCGTTCCCTGAAATCATGAATGTGTGGCGAAGTAAATAAACCAACCGTTTCTCCGCTTTCGGTGAGAATGGATGCCAGCATATTGGAGGTAGAACCTTTTCCATTGGTTCCAGCAATGTGTACGAAGCGCAGTTTGTCTTGCGGATTATCAAAAGCAAGTGCCAATGCACGAATGTTATCCAAACTAGGTTTGTATGCATTCACTCCAAGTAAATGATACGCCGGAAATTGTTCAAACAGCCACGAAATGGTAGCTTCGTAGGTCATTTAGTTGGCTGAAATGTTATAACTAAATGATTTTTCTACAACCGCTGCTCCAGGATCTTTTTCTAACTTGGTATACATTTTCACCAAACGAATCACTTCATTGATAATGACTGTATTGTTCGTGGTAGATTTGGCTCGGTCGTAAACTGGAGTTCCAACAACATCGCCGTTGGCATCAAAACGTACTTTTAATACCACTTTACAGTTTTCATCCGATTGAATGGAACTTACACTTGGCTGACCTAATGCTTTTCGAATCTTGCTACCGCCATCAGAACCTTTTGAACCTGGCCCAAATCCGGAACCTTCGTCATTTCCAAATCCTTTGCCTTTTCCACCTTTGTCACCGCCACCGCTTCCGCCAGTTCCTGAGAAAGGACTTTTTACAGTTGTTGAAGCTTCTTCATTGGGGTTTTTGCCATTGTTTTTATTTCCTTTACCCGGTTTTTTGATGGTTGTAACAGAAGGCATGAATCCAGGTTCTTGCAACATATCATTGGGTGTTGGATCGTATTTGGAATTATCAGGTGTTCCTGATCCGCCACCGCCAACAATTTTATAGGGAGTTGGTACCGTTTCTATGTGATCCTCGGGTGGAGCTTCCAATGTCAATAAGGTGGTGTCCAATTCCACTACTGGAAGTGCCAATTGTTCGGTAGTCATGCTCAAACCCGTATTGACGATCGTTGCAATAGCAACCAAACCAACAAGTCCTAAGAGGATGAAAAGCACCAAATCGTTGTAATCTCGACGAATGGAATAAGCACCGTATTTTTTGTTACGTTCCTCAAAAACCACATTGATGCGATCTACACATGTAATTTGTTGCCAATCTTTTGAGTCAAAGTAATCGTAAAGAGAAACTCCTAATACGATAATGGCGATAACAATCATTGCTGACATAACACTCTATTTTAATTCGTAATACAACTGAGTCGTACATTGGATCAATGGCTCTCACTTGAATTTAACTGTCAAACCTAGTAATTAAAGGGATGTGTAAAATAGATGCATACGCTAAATTATTAACCTTCGTGTGTTTAAGACTGTTTGTTTTAACTGAATCAAAGATGCACATCCTTGATGGTATTATAGGGAAAAAAGCAAAAAAGGTTACAAAAAGTGTTATTGCGCTTGATAATAGTACGTAATAGTTCCTTCTTGTGATGATTTTGAAGAGGAATTGAACCGCGCATTTTTGGCGTATTTTTCTGCATTTCGAACAATACAGTCATCGATACCGGAGGCATTTAGTGCTTCAACGTAGGTTACTTTTCCTCCGCCATCTACTTTGATTTTAACGGTAATGGAACCTGCAACTCCTTTACCGCATAAGTAAGCTGGATTTTGCAAATACCAATCGTCATCATTAAAAGGTGTTCTTCCTTCTAGATCAAATTTATTGCTTTTCTTCGTTTTGGGTTTTGAACCTTCGTTTCCGTTAGAACCTTTATTGTTTACTCCTTGTTTGGTAAGTGCGTCTTGTTTTTCTTTTTCCTTTTTGGCTTGCCTAGCCGCAGCTCGTGCTTTCGCTTCTGATAATACATCATCCACGTGTGCGTCCATCTTATTGATGTCAGCATCGTTTGATTTAGGTTTTGTAGACTTCGTTACAGGTTTATCTGGATTCTCCGTTTCTTTTCCTGTTGTTGATTCTTTGGTTTCTTCTTGCTCTTCCTGATCGGCTTGATTTTCGCCCCCAGATCCTTGCGAACTTTTTATGCTATACGAAGGCGGAAGCGTAGGAACTTCATCTTTTGGTGGTTCATACAAACTCAATAAGGTTGTATCAAGAAATTCTGTTTTTTTAGTGATTTCCTTCAAATCGTTGCGACCTGAACCAAAACCGTATTGTGCACCCATGGTTAGACCAAAAAGAGCAACCGTTCCAGAAAGGATGAGCAACATAATGGTGTTGTAGGATTTTCGAACCGCGTAAGCACCATACTTTTTATTGCGGTGATCAAATAAGTCGTTATTGTGGATCGTCGAAGTTAGCTGATTCAAATTTATTGAATCAAAGTAATTGTAAAGGGAGACTCCCAACACAACTAAAACGACAAACCAAATAAACATCATAGAATCAAATTTACGACTAAAGAACGTTCAGTAACAGGGTACACGAAAAATTATGCCTAAATAACGTTAAAGAATTTTGTATCGTAGGCTCAGGATGTATCTTGTATCGTAAGCTCAGGATGCATCCTGTTCCTACAATAAGATTATATCATTCCGGGGCTGTTTCTTTCGTGTAATCCAATT
>JAYSRF010000196.1:0-8578 GCA_043721195.1 Fluviicola sp.
GATTCAATAACGTATAATTTAAGCATAAAAAAGCCCAATTCTGACTTTAAAAGTTGGGATTGGGCTTTTTTAATTAAGTAATACATCCTACCCCCTCCCTCACAAAAAAAACGACTCCGTGGTTACCAGAGTCGTCTAACGTGAATAGTGATTTATGTGTGATGCTCTTTGTTGAAAGGCAATCTGTTTTCGTTTTAAATTTGACCTGTCATGATTTCACTTCTTGCCAGATAATGTGAAAAAATGTTTGCAAGCGATCGCGGTTCATCTGCCAAAAATCTTCTACCGATCTGGATGAATTCCCCACCTTCATTATGCAATAGGTCAACTGATCTTTACTGCAATTGAGACGTTGACACCACCGTGTAACATCTGATTGATTATGCAAATCAATTTTCTCTTGTGAACTCACTGCTGTATAGAGTTTAGTTGTCATTTTTCTATTTTAGTATTAAAGCCTTGTTGTGACAAATATATGTGGAGTTAATGAACCTCACAACCGTATTTATACGGTATTTTGAGTTGCGGTTTACCGCAATTGTTTTGCGGGAAACCACATTTTTTCAAACATGAGTTGAATATAATTTATTGTATGTTAGCCTTTTGTGTTGTTGTTTGTATTTTCACTAAATGAGTAGGTAATGTATTTATTTTTTAGTTAAGTCAAAAGTTGTATTATTGGTTAAACACTAAAATTCTTAATTATGTCATTTAATGGAACAGAAGGAGGGCCAATTACCTCAACAGTAGCAGAAGCTATGACCAAACGCTATAGAAAAGCTTGTCCAGGGCAAATAATTGCTCATTTTTATGGACGTGATACCATTCAAGCGTTGTTAGACCAAGATAATTGTATGGGTATTCGTATTTATTATGGTATAAAAGAAGACGGTTCCAAAGAATTAGTATTGGTGGGTGCAACCGCGGATCAAAACGATATGTTAAATTTGATTATGGATATATCAATAGTTTGTCCGTCTGTTTGTTCGACTGCCAATTTTTTAAATAGTTAATGATTTTTTTAGCTTATGTTTCACTATTTTCCATCCTACTTCCAAGTGGGATGGTTTTTTTTACATGGAATAAACTGTCACATTCGTTAAAAATCATTTGCGGATTTATTCTACTCACATTAATTTTAGAGTTCACAGCAGAAAGACTAAATGCATTTGGAATAAATAATTTTGTTATTCTTCACCTTTTCACATTTGGAGAATGCATTTTTTTGATGCTCTATTTTCGGTCTTTATCGCAAAACAAAGTATATAGAAATATAGCCTTAATTGTTCTTGTCATGTTTCTGCTTTTTTCGATAAGCAGTGCAGTTTTATGGGGGTCTTTCAAAGTACACCCATCTACTGTTCGTTCTATTGAATGCATCTTACAAATGGTAATGTGTTTGTTCTTTTTTGCTGATCTTTTCCAAAAATCAGAGGTAAAAAATCTTATCTATTACCCACATTACTGGATGGTTTCTGGCTTTTTACTTTATTTTTCTGGAACTTTTTTTATGAACATTGTTGGTGATATAGCTGTTATGACGAATCAATTGGGCTTTAATGGATACGTCATTCATTCTATTCTAAACATCTTTTTAAATATTATTTATACCATTGTGTTATGGTTGGGAAGCAAGGAATCGATCTCGGTACGGTAGTTATTCTGGGTACAATGGGTATGATTATCCTGGCAATGGGGATCATTGTATTCTTTTTTATCTATCAAAAACGCATGGTTGCCAAACAAAATGAGTTGGCAATGCTTGATTTGAATTACCAACGAGAACTCATGGATGCTGTTATTCAAACAAAAGAATTGGAAAAACGCCGCATTGCCCTCGAATTACATGATGACGTAGGTTCAACCTTAACTGCCATTAAGTTCTTAATTCCTAAACTGACCATAACCGATGATGAACGTGAATTGTTGACTGGTAATCTCATCAATGCGATTCAAAAAGTTAGACGTATTTCCAACGATTTATTGCCTTCGGTTTTAGAAGAATTAGGATTGATAACAGCAGCCAAAAGTTTGGTGAGTTCCTTGAATGAATCTACTCATCTTGTTTTTACCTTTGATTCTATTGTCGATGAAGAAACCCATCCGAAGGATGTTGAGCTTGCCTTTTATCGGGTGTTGCAGGAATTGCTGAATAATATCCTAAAATATGCAGGTGCAAAACGTGTAGAAGTTACAATTTTAAGTACTTTTCACGGAATTCAAATGACCATCAAAGATGATGGGTCTGGTTTTGTTCCTGGTGATCATCAGAACTTGGATCGCCCGTCATTGGGGTTGAAAAATATGGAGAGTCGGATCCAACAAATAAAAGGAACACTACTCTACGAAAAATTAGTTCCAACTGGAACAACTGTAATTGTTGAATGGAAGGTATTATGAATGAAATAAAAATCGCTATCGCTGATGATCAACTCATTTTTAGACAAGGTCTGGTAAATCTTGTTAGTGGGTTTGATCGTGTAAAAGTCCTGTTTTCTGCTGAAAATGGGCGTGAATTGTTAGATAAACTACCTGAGAATCGACCTGATTTGGTGCTCTTGGATTTTCGAATGCCAGAACTAAATGGGCTCGATACAGCAAAGATCATTCGGGATAAATTCGCTGGTATTCGTGTGCTGATTCTTTCCATGTATGATGATCAGGAATTTGTTGAAAAAGCCATTGAAAACGGAGCCCACGGCTACTTATCTAAAGATGATGAGCCAGATGAAATAGCAAAAGCAATTTATAGTACCATGGAAACAGGTTATTACTTGAATGACCGGACTTCCAAAATGCTGATTGGCAAAATGATGAATTTGGGATTGGTGAAGCCTGTTTTTCAAGCTCCTGTAGTTGAATTTACCAAAATGGAAGTAGAAATTCTTGAATTGATTTGTCAAGAATGGACAACACAAGAAATCGCTGACAAATTACATCGAAGCAAACGAACCATTGAAAGTAGTCGCACACTCATGATGCAGAAGATTAACGCACGCAATGTGGTGGGTCTTGTAATGTATGGCCTAAAAAACAAGTTGATAGCGGTATAAATCAAAATCCACAGTTTTTCATGGTTCGTAATCACCGCCAATCTTGACAAATACAAGTTTTTATGCGTATCTTGCACCCTAAAATTATTGCATGGGTGAAATAGGTTCAGTGAAATGGGTGAAAAAGGATGTAGCTCATTTTTTTCCAACACTGAAAAAAAGAGTTGACGGGTATTTTTCAAGTAAGGAAATAATAAAACAAGGTAATCGTCGGTTGTACATTAAAGCCTTCATTTTACTTGCAACCTATGTTGGGCCGTTTGTATTAATGTTGATTTTCCCCTTTTCAAATCTTGCACAAATTGGTCTTTGGAGTGTAATGGGTTTTGCAATGGCAGGTGTTGGGATGAGTGTTATGCACGATGCGAATCACGGGGCTTTTTCCAAAAATAAATTTGTCAACCAAGCAATGGGATTCAGTTTGAATTTGTGCGGTGGTTCTATTTCTAATTGGAAAATGCAACACAATGTTTTACACCATACGTATACCAATATTGCTGAAATGGATGAAGACATTGACGATAAGTTGATGATGCGTTTTTGTCCTCACTCTGAACGTAAAGCTTACCACCGTTTTCAATTTATTTATGTGGTATTTTTCTATTCAATTTTGACCTTGTATTGGGTCACACTCAAAGATTTTGTGCAATTTTTTCAATACAAAAAACACCAAGCTTCTTCTGAAGATAAACGGGGTCATTTGGAAAAAATCCTTTTAATTACTGCGCTTAAAATAGCTTACTTTTTTATTATATTGTATTTGCCCATTGCGATTATCGGCTTGCCACTAGGCACAACGATTGCAGGGTTCCTTATTATGCACGCTATAGCTGGATTCATCCTCGCGTTGGTGTTCCAATTAGCGCATACGGTTGAAGGAACGGCTCATCCACTGCCGAATGAAGTAGGGGTAATTGAAAACGATTGGGCAATGCATCAATTGATTACAACAGCTAATTTCTCACGTAAAAATAAATTCGTTTCTTGGTATGTTGGCGGTTTGAATTTTCAAGTAGAACACCATTTGTTTCCTTATATCTCTCATGTTCATTATCCTTACATTGCAGAGATCGTACGTGAAACTGCAGAAGAATTTGATGTGCCTTATTTGGAAAATAAAACATTTTTTGGTGCTGTTTCTTCACACTTCACGTTCTTATACAAATTGGGAAAAGCTTAAAATTGCTTATTAAAGAAACTTCCAACAACGATTGTAGGATTTATCTTTTTAGTCGAAAACACTAAAGGTGAAATCAGTTAAAATCGAAAGGAGGTTAATCGTTCTTTAAATTCAATTAGCAACTTCCTAAGTCAATTTATTTCCCTTTCACTACCTTTGTACCATGCAGGAAGAACGACCGATAACAGATTGGCTACCAATAACAAAAAAGGAGGTTGAAAAAAGAGGTTGGGATGAACTAGATGTCATTCTTGTTTCGGGCGATGCCTATGTAGATCATCCTGCATTTGGAACTGCTGTAATAGGTCGTATCATTGAATCGGAAGGATTTAAAATTGGCATCATTGCACAACCCAATTGGCGCGATGATTTACGTGATTTCAAAAAATTAGGGAAACCAAAATATTTTTTCGGCGTTACCGCAGGCTGTATGGATTCCATGGTCAATCATTACACTGCTGGAAAACGTTTACGTTCAACAGATGCCTATACACCTGGTGGAGAAGCGGGTTTTCGTCCTGATTATGCAACCACTGTTTATTCCACCATTCTAAAAGATCTTTACCCAGACGTTCCTGTTCTTATTGGTGGAATCGAAGCCAGTTTACGTCGAGTTTCGCATTACGATTATTGGAAAGATACCTTGTTGCCGTCCATTTTAGTAGAATCTAAAGCTGATTTACTCGTTTATGGAATGGGCGAACAACCCTTGCGTGACGTGTTGCGATTACTCAAAAAAGGGGTGCCATTTTCCTCCATGACAACGGTCAATCAAGTCGCATTTTTACAAGATGGCGCAAAAGAGTTGCCCAAAAACAAGAATTGGGAAACAGTAGAATTATCGAGTCACGAAAAATGTTTAGAAGATAAAATTGCCTACGCTGCAAACTTTAAAATAGTAGAAGTAGAATCCAATAAATGGAATGCGAATCGGATTATGCAACGAGTTGGTGATCAAACCTTGGTGATCAATCCGCCTTATAAAACGATGTCTGAAAACGAAATGGATCAATCATTTGATTTACCGTATACACGTTTACCACATCCGAAATACAAAAAGCGTGGAGCAATTCCTGCTTACGATATGATCAAGTTTTCGATCAATATTCATAGGGGATGTTTTGGGGGGTGTAGTTTTTGTACCATCTCCGCACATCAAGGGAAATTCATCGCATCGCGCAGTGAAAAAAGCATCTTAAAGGAAATAGACGAAGTGGTTCAACATCCTGAATTCAAAGGTTATTTATCTGATATTGGTGGTCCATCTGCCAATATGTACCGCATGAAAGGGAAAGACGAATCGATTTGTGAACGTTGTTCAAGTCCGAGTTGTATTCATCCAGTAATTTGCAACAACCTCGACACTTCACACAAAGCAATGACGGATATTTACCGTAAAATTGATGATCACCCTAAAATTAAGAAAGCCTTTGTAGGATCTGGGGTTCGTTATGATTTATTGGTAGATGATTTCAATAAAAACAACGATGATGGTAATCACGATGAGTACATTGAGCAATTGATTACTCGGCATGTTAGTGGACGCTTAAAGGTTGCGCCCGAACATACATCTGATGCAACATTACGTGTGATGCGTAAACCGTCTTTTAAGTATTTCCATAAGTTCAAAGCCAAATACGACGCTCTTTCGAAAAAACACAACCTCAATCAACCCTTGATTCCGTATTTTATTTCCTCTCATCCTGGGTGTGAAGAGGCCGATATGGCAAATTTGGCAGCTGAAACAAAGGAGATGGGTTTTCAATTGGAACAAGTACAAGATTTCACTCCAACTCCTATGACAGTGGCTGAAGTGATTTATTACACGGGTGTTCATCCTTACACACTCAAACCAATCAAAACAGCGAAAACAAAGGAGGAAAAACAAAATCAAAATCGTTTTTTCTTTTGGTATAAACGCGAAAATCAAGGTTGGATTCGAGAACGGCTTCAAAAAGCCAATCGTCCTGAATTAATTGAACAATTGCTTGGCGATCGTGTTTCAGAGAAAACGCAAACTACTTCGCGCAGTAAATCATCTACTTCTACTACTAATCGAGGTGCAGTACCTTCTAACGGTTCAAAACCTGCTCCAAAATGGTTGGAAGAACGAAGAAAACGTGAAAATAAAGGGAATTAACGCTAGTTGGGGAGTTACTTTAGTTTTGTGAGTTAATGAGTTTGGCAGTTTCTTGAGTTTGGCAGTTTGGCGAGTTAAAGAGTTTGACAGTTTCTTGAGTTTGGAGAGTTGGACAGTTTTGTGAGTTAAAGCGTTCTTGAGCTTTTAACTCTTACAACTCGTTTTTAATAATTGTAGAATCTGCAAGTGTATTAAGTTGAAAAACCCAACTGGTTAGATTGGGTTTCTTGATTTAGGAGGCGATTGTATATCTTATTCTATATATGAATCATCCTTGTGGGTACAAATATGCAACTATACAGAAGCTGTAATCACCTCCAATTTCTTAACGGTATGTTTTATTCACTGAACACCAACTATGGCTTTTTTAATTTCGATGAGCTATTACTAATTGTTTAGCTTTTATTCCAAATTCAGTTGAAACGACAAAGCTATATTGGCCAGAAGCGAGTGAATGAAGGTCAATTGAATTAACCCCTTTTTCTAAAATGATTGTTTTTACAACACGACCCGTTGCGTCAACTATTGTTGCAGTTGCATGTTCCCAATTTCCAACAACGTTTAGTAAATCAGTTGATGGTTGTGGATACAATACAAATGAAACTATTGGATTTTCTTCTAGTGAAGCAGTTGAAATTTCTTCTAAATAACGTTGCCCATCTGTCACAGATTCTAGCATCAATCCTGCACCATTTTCTGCTCGAACATGCACATAATACGTTGTTCCCAGTATAGGGTTCGGAATTGGATAGTTAATCGATTGTACTTGTCCCGCATTCGTCCAAGGGGCAATGTCTTGTGTCACGGAAGAAGTTCCTACCGCAAAACTGTATTGAACCAATCCTGAATGTACATCACTAAAAAGCCAATTAGCAGAAACAACAGGTACATAAATCGTGTCTATATCCATTCCAGCAATACCGTCATTCAAGGTTGATAACGTTGGTGAAGACCAGTCTATTTTATAGGTTTCAGTTGCTAAATCGGACCAATTCCCCATAAAATCAACGATTAAAGTGGCAACTTTTGCTGCATCTGCTCCAGCATCACTTTGATAACGAACCAAGGAATCGATTCCAACTGAAAGATCCAATTGATTGTAGCGCGATTGATAAACACTTACGTCATCAAAACGCACGCCGCATCCTCCTGAACGCAAACTGAATCCATTCGCTGTTGTTAACGGAATGGTATCTAGCCATTCAACAATCAATGTATTATCGACAAACACTTGAATAGAGCCGCCTTCTGGATCATACGTTACTTTCACATCGTACGTGATGTTTTCCCCAATGACAACGGTATCTTCTGCTTGAAGCGTCCATGTATCGTTATTCACTTCGTAAATTTGGGCCACATTTGTTCCTTCTCGCAAATAAATGAAGTACGAATTACCTCTATTCGGTAAAGCTGTATTATCACAGAAAAAGTGCGCTCCTGCTCGTTGATTCGTTCCTGCTGTTGTAATCGTTTGTTTCCAGTGGTACAAATATTCATGTAAACTATCTTGATCAACCGCAATGGCTGCATTGGAATTGGATTGCGCAATATCCGTCATTTCGTAGGCTTGACTAGCTACATTCCAATTACCAGTTACTTCTGTCCAAGCGGTGGCATCCATATCAAATGATTCATCAGCATAACCGTAAGGTGCATTTCCATGCCAATCTGTTGTTGCATTCGGACGATCAGAAACACGAACATATTGTTTTGCAACTCCAGCACCAATATCTGAATCGGTAAAATGAACAGCATAATTCATTGTTTGATAAGCTGAAAGTGCTTCAACAGATGAGGTAGGAGGGATGGCATCTAAACTTGTACTTGTCCAATTGGCAACCCAACCTGTTCCAGCCGTAGCGCAATCAGATCGAAATTCTAAGGTCAGACTTCCTCCCGTTGCATTGATTAATCCGGGTGATGTAGTTCCAGTATAAACACCAATCAATGAAGCATCAATGGAATTTCCATCATAAATAAACAATCGATCATAATTCAATTCAACTGAAAATTGGGTGAAATTGAGTGATACAGAAGAAACATTGCTCGGTGCGATGACCCAAATTAATCGTTCATCATCTGTATAATTTCCAGCCGCACCACCAGAATCATAGTTTGTTCCGGTAGCAGTAGTTTGCGTTGAAATGGTTGGATTGTTGTTGATCAAGCGGTAGTATTTTTCCCAGTTCCAATTGATTCCAGGAT
>JAYSRF010000197.1:0-26119 GCA_043721195.1 Fluviicola sp.
CCATTAACTGATCAATGTCCATGTAATTACTGTTGAACGTAAAATCGCCTTTCAATAATTCATCTCTGAACACATAACCCATGTAATTGTCAATCGTTCCATTTACAGCAAAATCACTTTTCCCCATTTTAGCATCCAATTTTTCCAATGCTAAGTTTTGAGGACTGAAACGGAACAACATTTTGGAAATGTTTACATCTTCCACCAAGTCTTTTGATTTGTAGAGCATGTCTGTTAATTCCAATGTTCCTAATGCTTTAAATGCTTCGTAATCTTCTTTTTCCAATGCACTCATGCGACCATTAACCAACACATCAGCATTTAATTTCCCGTTATACGATTCACCTTCTGCAAGTGGCATGACTTTACCAAGAGTAGCTAGGTTGATTTTTGCTACCAATTTCGAATCGATCAAAGGATCTGTCATTGGATTGCGCATTTTTAAGCGTGCATCGATCACATTTCCTACAAAGTCAGCATGGAATTTATCGACGTCTAAGGTCATTTTATCCATGTTTGTACCGCCAGCGAATTTTGAACCCGCTTTTACAGCAATATTGCTAATTGTTCCTGGTAGATCTGGGTATTTGATCGAAGCTTTGTTGACGTTTAATCCGAAATCCCATCCTGGCATACTTTTATCATCCATTCGGCCCTTTACCTCGCCGCCCATTTGCACGTTTCCTTTTGCAATCATGCTTTCGTAACCCGATTGGTAGAAACTAGGAACTAAGGAAAGCAAATCTTTAAAACTGATTTCTTTGGCATCTAATTTCAAATCCATTTGATCGTGATCAGCTAACATTTCATAGAAACCATCAATTCCAAAGGAGAAATTATTCAAGTCGAATTTGTTTTCTTTTAAGGTGAATTTGGAAGTTGTTTCTGTAAATTCCATGAGCAAATTAGCTTCAGCATTGGTTTTTACTTTCGACAAATAACTCAATCCTTCCATCTCGAAGGTCAATTCATCCATTGTAGTGGTTGTCGCAAAATCAATCACATCGGCTGTTAAATCTCCAGATCCAGTGTGGTTCAAGTTTTTGATTTCAGTATACATGTCACCAGCCTGGTCATCATAAACGAGCGCAATGTTGTTGAGTGTGTATTCTTTTAAGGACAACTTGAAACTGGAAGGTTCCTCTTGTTTGTCTTGTGGCAAATCCTCTGTTGGAATCACGATATCGTAATTGGCTTTTCCATCTGGAGAAACACGAACATCGAACTTTGCATCAGTAATGTGTACTTCATCAATACCAATTTGATCACCACCAATAACATCCCATAAACCAACTTGTGCCTCAATTTGTTTGATATCCGCCAACTTTACGCCTTTGAATTCCGTTCTACCTGTAACAGATACATCGTACAATTGAACTGTCAAGTTAGGGAATGTACTTAAGAAAGTAAGATCTACTTCTCCAATTTTGACATCGGCTTTTAACAACGTATTGACTTCATCTAGCACAAGTTGCTTGATTTCGTCCTTAAAAACAACAGGAATAATGATGATTGCAATAAGGAGTAATAGTACTGTAATTCCCGTCCATTTTAGAATGCGGCGAAACCAGCTTTTTTTCTTTTTTTCTTTTTTTTCTCTTGCAGCCATTGTAAAGTCTGTTAATGATTACGAAATTTGTGAGTAACTTGTTCCAAATCGGATGGAGAAAGCACCTTATAAAACGCTAAAATAATGGATTTATTCAAACAGTTGTTCGTACTAGGTTTAATTGCAGTCACAACATCAGTGAGTGGTCAAATTTCATCAGGAAAAGTAGAAGATAAAAAGCCAGCAGATGAACCAAAACCAGCTACTGAACGTCGTATTCCAACTGATGGATTAGATGAGTTTTGTTTTTATCTTGGAGCTGGTCGAGTTTACAGTAATCGCTCATTGGATTCGAATCAGTCGGTATTTGGTGCTTCACTTGGCGAGCGTGCAAAGGAAACAGGTTTAAAAACAATGTCTTTCCAAATTGGCTTTCGGAATCGATTAAGCACCTATTTTTCCTATGATATTGGTTTGGCATTAGATCGCGTTGGTGAAAGTTATGCGTTTGATGACCCGAATTCAGACAGTACATTTTCATATACTTCACGTTATACGTATTATGCACTCCCGCTTCAAGGCCTTGCTACTTTTGGGAAAGACTTCCGCTTTTTTATCGGTGGAGGTTTACAGCCACAATTATTGGCTGGTTTTCGACAAGAACAAAAATGGACGACAGTTCTAAATTCAACTGAAGACGCGACTGTTAAAAGTACTGACGGGTTCAATCAATTTGGTTTAGCCGCATTGGCAACCTGTGGCATTCAATGGCGCATGAGTAAACGATCTTCCATTTATATTCTACCCACTTGGACTTGGAACCTACTAAGCACTTATGACGATCAAGCAGATTATGTCCATAAATCACGTTCATTTAATGTGAAATTTGGGTTTGTCTTTCACTTGAAGCAATGATAAACATTGGTTAATAACGAAAAAAGGCCCAGAAACAATTTCTGAGCCTTCAATAATAAGTTGAAATTAAATTAATCGTTTTGTGCTATCTCACTCGTTGGTGAACCAAAACTCTGAACATCTCCATCAAAGAAGATTAATAATTGTGCAGAATCACGTAAAAAATCAATTTTACCCACTTCTATACGATTGATTTTTAAACCTGTTCGCTTTTCTACATCTGCTTTCATTTCATCATAGCACTCTGGTTTGATCAAATCAATGCGTTCGTAATTAATCACTTTTCGTGTTTCATGTCGCAGTAACCACATGTTTTCCAATCCATACGTAATACCCAACAAAACACCATTGATCATTGCCATTTCAGCCAAACTAATTTTATTGGATGCCAATGCATTCACAACAGAAACGCCAATTACCAAAAACAAATACGTCATTTCCTTGATTTCTATACTCTCTGTTCGATAACGAAGAATACTAAAAATGGCAAAGAGACCCAAGCCCATTCCTGTATCGATGTCTAGTTTTTTCAAACCAAAACACAAGAAAAAGGTAATCATCCCGATCAAGTAATACGTGAACAAGTAGTCTTTTCGTTTTGCTTTAGAATAGTACAAGAAGCGAATGAGCAATGTTAAAACCAAAAGGTTTAACGTCATTCTAAACAATAAGGGGTAGAAATCGTCATTGAAATAACTGATTCCTAGAAAGTTATTGTCAGGAACGACTTTGTCAGATCCCATTTTAAGGAGAATGTTAAACATGTTTTGTTAGTTTTTGGATAAATAAGCGTTTTGATTTAAAGTAATTTGATTTTAGGATGGGTGTGTGGTATAAATCCATCATACCAAAACAAAATTTTGAAATGCGGAAGGGGCGAATTCGCTTTTCGCGCATCAATATATAGAAGGGAGAATTTCTATCTTTTTTTGGTTGTTTCAATTCCGCAATAACGATCGATTGAAGGCTTTGATTGCTGCTTGATGGTGCATCCAAAGTGCCGTTCGTTATATCAAAATCAATTGTTAATCGCTCCTCAGCTGTTTTGTTTACTAAAGTAATGCGTCGGTAACTATTCACCATTACAGGTTTCAGGTCGACAGATTCTCTTAAGCGCGCATCCAAAAAAGCACGCTCATTACCTTGAAAACCTTCTTGAAATCCATCAATAGCGATACGTTTCTTATCCGTTCGACCTTTGACTTTTTCTTTTACCTCTAAAAAAGAAACATTACTATCTAAATAGGTGCGAATTCTAACTTTGAATCGGTTTGGAATGGCTCTGTGATGATCGTTAAAGAAGCGGTAAGCTGCATTATCGAAATATTGGCTCGTGTAATCGAAAATGACTTTTCCGTCGATATTCAACACATCATAGTAAGGCATCATTTTATCTAAAATCTCCTCCAAATCTGTTAAATGGAAGGCAAATTTTTCATCGATACGGTTCATTAGAGGCGCACGCGACAACTCCTCCAGACTAACTCCGTGAAATTGATGCAGCTTTTTTATTAATGATTCCTTCATGTTCCGTTCAAATATAGTTAAAGTAGGAAATAATCCTCTATGCTATGACGATTCTTTCAGCAAATGGTTTATTCAATTGCGTGAAGTTACCATTTTCCCTATTTTAAATATGTTTGATTTACTGAAACGTCCACTGGAAAACACAGCTTTTAGTTCATTAGTTAAAAAAAAGTTGGCTTCAATGAAGGAACAAAGCGTGCTAGTGCGATTTTTTTCGGGTTGGACTTAGATGGCAAATCACCTAATTCACTGATTTTAGGTTCTGTAAACTAATTCACTCATCGTTTGAAGAGCAATGATTCAAAAAAAGCTGCCTCTATTTTATTTCGAGACAGCTTTCCAATTTTTACAAACTTAATTTTAGTAGCATTCTACCACTGGATTCTCATCCGAACAATAAAAAGTAACTTTAGCTAAAGGCCCAAATTTTACATATTCGCACTCAGGACCGTGACATTGTGGAACAACTAATACTTCCGTTACAAAACCGCCAGCAAAACAAATAGAAGTTACTGTAATTTGCGTTGAAAGGTCGCCATTGTAGCCAGCTAAACAACCAGCCTCTCTTGCAGCATTCACAGCTTTTGCAGATAATTGATTGTCAGCGCCTTGTTGACTTTGACCAAATAATGAAGTTGTTCCTACTAAAAGGAATGCAGTAAAGATTAATTTTTTCATTTGAAATAGTGTTTAATTTCTGTGAAAGTAGAAGTTATTAATCAATCGTTTTCAAAAAAAAACGACTATTTGTAAAGATTCTTCTTGTTGAATGCCGCTAATTTTTGCTCGAATTTACATTATGAGTAAATGACAAAAAGAATAGGGTGTTGAGGTGATAAAAAGAAGAATCACTGTTTCAATGTGCATACTTTACCCGACTAAAAATACGTTAACATTCAATTATGTTCGGGAGTGTTCGAAAAGTTAAGTTGCTAAAGAACTATTAGAGAAAAATCAAATCATCTACTTTTATAAAAAATGGTTAATTAAAGTCAATTAAATTTCTTTTTTCTCCATTTTCTACCATTTCCCTACCTTTGCTTCCATGCAAAAAAAAGTACTCTTATTAGGTTCTGGTGAACTCGGAAAGGAAGTTGTAATCGCTTTGCAACGCCTTGGTCAAACCGTTATTGCCGTTGATAGCTATGAAAATGCACCAGCAATGCAGGTAGCAGATGGGTTTGAAGTCATCAATATGTTGGATGGTGATGCATTGGATCGCATCGTTGCCAAACACCAACCCGATTTGATTGTTCCTGAAATTGAAGCCATTCGTACTGAACGTTTTTATGACTACGAAGCGCAAGGAATTCAAGTGGTTCCAAGTGCAAAAGCGGCTAATTTTACGATGAACCGAAAAGCCATTCGTGATTTGGCAGCCATTGAGGTGGGTGTAAAAACGGCGAAGTACAAGTATGCAACAACACTTGTAGATTTTAGAGAAGCTGTTCATGCAATTGGGATTCCATGTGTGATCAAACCGCTCATGTCAAGTTCTGGAAAAGGGCAATCGGTGATTAAATCAGAAGCTGATATTGATCAAGCTTGGACGTATGCCATTGAAGGTTCACGTGGTGATTTAAAAGAAGTGATCGTGGAAGAATTCATCAAATTTGATTACGAAATCACTTTGCTAACTGTCACGCAACAAAACGGCCCAACACTTTTTTGTCCACCGATTGGTCACCGTCAAGAACGAGGTGATTATCAGGAAAGTTGGCAACCCATGCCTATGACTGCCGCGCATTTGAAAGAAGCACAAGAAATGGCTGGTCAAGTAACCGCTGCTTTAGGTGGCGCTGGACTTTGGGGAGTTGAATTTTTCATTACCCAAGATGGAGCTTATTTTTCAGAGCTTTCGCCTCGACCACACGATACAGGTATGGTAACACTTGCTGGAACACAAAATTTATCCGAATTTGAGTTACACGCCCGTGCTATTCTCGGTCTAGCTATCCCGCAAATTGAATTAAATTATAATGGTGCGAGTGCAGTTGTATTGGCAGATCGAGAATCAGCTAAATCACCAGCATTTGATGGATTGAACGATGTCTTGACGCATCCTAAAACAGATCTGCGTTTGTTTGGAAAACCATCTACACGACCCTATCGTCGCATGGGTGTTGTGTTGACTTACGGTGATGAAGCGGTTGAAACATTGACTCAAAAAGCAAAAGACCTCGCTTCAAAAATTGTGATTCGTTACTGATTTTCGTTAGGAATTCAAATCTTTAGCAAAACATTTCGAATCTCACGATATAAATTTCCAACAAATGAAAAAACCGCATGTTGTAATTGTTGGTGGCGGTCCAGCTGGACTGATGGCGGCAACGCAACTAATCGGTTTACCTATTGATATTACGGTAGTTGATCATAAACCTGCTGTTGGTCGAAAATTTCTCGTGGCGGGAGATGGTGGTTTTAACCTCACCCATTCAGAATCGGTAGAAGTTTTTGTAGAAAAATACGATCAACCATTAGTAAAAGAGTGGGTTCGGCGTTTTAATGCAACTGACTTTCGGGAATGGCTCACTAAAATTGGTATTGAAACAGTAATTGGTTCTTCGGGAAAGGTATTTCCTTTACCAACAACAAAACCCATTCAAGTGCTCAATGCATGGCTCAAGCAATTGAAAGAACATCCCATCAACTGGAAATTAAAAACCAAACTCATCGATTTTAATGCAACAGAATTGATCCTTCATCAAGGAGATTTGAAAGAAACGTTGACGTATGATTTCCTCGTTTTGGCACTTGGAGGAGCATCTTGGAAAAAAACAGGATCAGATGGTAATTGGTTCAATCTATTAAAAGCGAAAGGAATTGACGTTGTTCCATTTCAGTCTGGAAATTCTGGATTAGAAATCAATCTTCCTGATTTTTTAAAGCAATATGAAGGAAGTATTGTGAAGAACATCCAGCTTTCTGTTGATGATCTAATAGTTTCAGGAGATTTAGTGATCACGACTTATGGAATAGAAGGAAAGCCTGTTTACGCTGTTAATCGCGCACTTCGAAATTCCAATTTTAAAGGCTTAAAAATCGACTTCAAACCACAGTTTTCATTAGAGAAAATAGAAGGAATGTTGACAAAACACACAACAATTCGAAAAGCATTTGACACATTAAAAATCCCACCTGTTGCATACAATTGGTTAAAAGAAACGCTAACAAAAGAACAATTTACAGAACCAAATCAACTTGTAAATGCAATTAAATCATTTGAACCAGCAATTAGTGGATTAAGACCCTTGGATGAAGTTATTTCAACCGTTGGAGGTATTGCAGTGAATGAATTGGATGAAAACGGATGCCTCAAAGAATTCGGAAATGTGTATTGTTGTGGCGAAATGATCGATTGGGATGCACCAACTGGCGGTTATTTAATCCAAGCTTCCGTAGCTTCAGGATTTGTGGTGGGAAAAACGATCGGTGATAAATTAGCAATGTAAAATTATCAATTGAAAATGAACCAAAATAAGACGTTAGACAAAAGACTTTAGACTAAAAATCAGGTTACTAAATCAATTTTCAGTCTAAAAGCGAAGCGGTCTTTAGTCTTAAGTCTTTTCGTCTTAAACTTCAACTTCAACCCATTCATAATTCAAGTAAGTAAATCAGAATCTCGTTGAAGATGTAAAATTCCTCATTTTCAATTTTCCATTGATAATTTTCAATTATAAAGCTGATCCTAAATGAGACGTTAGACAAAAGACTTTAGACTAAAAATTAGGTTACTAAATCAATTTTTAGTCTAAAAGCGAAGCGGTCTTTAGTCTTTTCGTCTTAAACTTCAACCTATTCATAATTCAAGTAAGTAAATCAGAATCTCGTTAAAGATGTAAAATTCCTCATTTTCAATTTTCCATTGATAATTTTCAATTAATCAATTCTCGGTAAATTCACTTTCTCCTTTACCACAAAACTTGTAGGGAAACTTTTTTCAGCTTCAGCTTTTATTTTCTCAGCTTCCATCTGTGTTCTGAAATCGCCTACTTTAAGAAAATAGTGCGGTGCAGTAAATTCAACATAGGTATCTACTTTTGGAAACATAGCGATGAAACGCGAGCGTGCGTCATCAACTGAACTTTTATTGGTGTCAAAAAATAACTGCAATCGATATCCCGTAATTTGAGGCGTCGTTGCAGGTGCTACAATTGCACCTTCATTGCGCACCAATCCATCAATTCTACTGTCTTTAATAATCTCAACCGTTCCTTGAGCAAAACTGAAATTTGAGAAAAGAAGAGTCATTCCAATAAGTAAACGCATACTATTTTGTTTTATGAAGCAAAAATACACTTTCTAGTTGACGGATAACAAAATAAATGCCACAGTTTTTTTTGGTTTTTAATAGCGTTATTGTTCTTCGATTTTAACTAGAAATGAAGGCTAAATGATAGGATATTAGGGGTTTGTTAAGAAATGTGAAAGGGAGTCCTTATTTAGAATCATTTTAAATTAAAAATACTCGGACGAAAATTGTCATAAAACTGTCATAGAATGTAGCTATTCTTCTAAATTTGCCCTCGTCAATCATAGTGTATTACTAGGTTTGATCAACATTTTTAGAAACAAAAATATCTAATAATCAGATGTTTAGAAGTATAAAACAATGGTATATCGGTGCTCTAACGGCAATTGTTGTCCTTGGAGCATTTGATGTTTCAGCACAGCCAGACGGTGAAGCGCTGTTTAAAGCGAAGTGTGCTACGTGTCACCAACCCCATGCGGATGGTACAGGTCCAAAATTATTTCATGTGCGAGATGCTTGGAGTAAAGACGGTAAAGAAGGTTCCATCTACACGTGGGTAGGTAACTGGAAAGCTGCTGCTGCTGCTGACCCTTACGCAATGAGTGTTTCCAAGAAGAAAGGAACTGAGATGAGCCTTTTCCCTGACTTAGTTGGGAAAAAAGCAGAAATCGATGCGATTTTGGATTATGTAGATGCACAACCTGATCCTGCTGAAGCAGCTGCAACTGCTGGTCCAGCTGGTACTGAGACTCCTGGTGCTGAAGAAGAAGAAGGTGGGACTTCATGGGTTTGGATCATTCTAGCGGTGATGTTCGTTGTGATCATTATGGCAGTTGGCGGTGTTCGCCGTCAATTGAATCATGCTTCCAAAACTGTCAATGGAGTCACTCCAAAAGACGAAGCAAGTTATACAGACGAATTGAAGTCATGGGCTTGGAAAAATCGTAAGTATGTTGGCTTAGGTGGTTTGGTCGTTGTGATCTCATTATTTGTGTCATTATTCTTAGCAGGTTATTCAATTGGTGTGGTTGAAAATTATCAACCATCGCAACCAATCGCATTCCCGCATGATATTCACACTGGTGTTAACGGAATCGACTGTAAGTACTGTCACAATTCAGTTACAAAATCAAAATCTGCTGGATTACCAACAGTAAACGTTTGTATGAACTGTCACAAACAGATCAAAGGTCGTACACCAGAACAAGCTGAAAAAATCACCTCTATTTATGAAGCTGCTGGTTGGAATGGTGAAGTGTACACAAACAATACAAAACCAATTACGTGGAACAAAGTACACGTTCTACCTGATCACGTTTATTTCAATCACTCACAACACGTTGTAGTTGGTGGTTTGGATTGTAAACAATGTCACGGTGATATGACGAAGCAAAATGAAACAGCACGTGTTGTTCCTGTTGCTGACTTGAATAAAATTGAAGGTAACGTAGTATTAACTAGACCAACCCTTACAATGGGATGGTGTATCGAATGCCACGGAGAAAAAGAAATTACAGAAGGTGCATTGGATGTAAAAGGTAGTGGTTACTACGACGAAATCCACAAGCGTCTATTGAATAATGACAAATCACTATACGGCAAATACCTAGAAGATGGTAAAGTAACCGTGAAAGAATTAGGTGGTTGGGAATGTGCTAAATGTCACTATTAATTAATTCTGAGCAGAAGAAAAGATTATGGCAATGACTAGAAAATATTGGAAAGGCATCGAAGAATTGCAAGAAACGCCTGCATTCGTTGAATCGAGAGACCGTGAATTTCCGGAGTCAGTATCAGTTGATGAGTTCTTAGGGGACGAGTCACTAAAAGAAAATTCCACGGCGCGTCGTGATTTCTTGAAGTTTTTAGGATTTAGTGTGGCCGCTGCAACTGTTGCTGCCTGTGAAGCTCCTGTAACAAAAGCAATCCCGTATGTTATTAAACCGGAGAATGTTACACCAGGGATGGCTACGTGGTATGCTTCTACTTATTATGATGGAAGCACGTTCTCAAGCATCTTGGTTAAAACACGTGAAGGTCGTCCGATTTATATCAAAGGAAACAAAGAGCAAGGATTTACAAAAGGTGGAACAACTCCGCAAGTAGTAGCTTCTGTTCTAGGTTTGTATGATAGTGCTCGTTTAAAAGCAGCACAGAAAAAGGGTGAAGATATCGCTTGGTCTAAATTAGACGATGCTGTTCAAAGTGGTTTAATGGAAATTGGTAAAGCAAAAGGTAAGATTGCCTTTGTTTCCAATACACTCATTTCTCCTTCATTGGAATCTGCGCTTGTTGATTTGTCAACTGCCATTTATGGTCCGACAATGGGAGAAGGTGGAATGCCAATCTTGCATCCGAACTTTAATCACATTCAATACGATCCAGTATCTTACAATGGAATCCGTCAAGCTAACATGGCTACGTTTGGAAAAAATCTAATCCCTGATTATGATTTCTCTAAAGCGAAAACAGTTGTTAGTATTGGTGCTGATTTCTTAGGTTCTTGGTTGTTGAACAATCAATATGCTGTTGACTTTTCATCACGTCGTGCTCCTGAAGCAGATTGGATGTCACGTCATTTCCAGTTTGAATCCATCATGTCTATTACGGGATCAAATGCTGATTACCGTGCAATGATTAAACCAAGTGAGCAAGCAAATGTGTTGGCGTATATCTTGGGGAAATTCGGCGTGAATACTGGAACTTCAGCTACATTGGATAAGAGTGCACGAAAAATTGCTGATGAAGCAGTGAAATCATTGAAGGCTTCCAAAGGGGAATCGTTAGTGGTGTGTGGCTCAAACAATACGGCTGTTCAGATTCTGACCAATAAATTAAATGCTGTTCTTGGAGCTTACGGTAAAACAATCATTTTCGAAAGTGATGTGTTGATGTTCCGCTCTGAAGATGCGAAAATGCATACCTTGGCGAATGAGGTAATCGCAGGAAAAGGACCTGATGCGGTTGTATTCCTAGGTGCGAATCCTGCTTACAACTTGCCAAATGGTAAAGCATTTGCTGCTAAATTGTCAAAAGTTAAGCTGACAGTTTCATTGGCTTCTTATGCTGACGAGACAGCTTCTAACTGTACATACATTGCTCCTAATCATCATGCATTAGAAGCTTGGGCTGATTTTAATCCTAAAACTGGTCACTACGCAATTGCACAACCAACGATCCGTCCATTACACAATACCGCTTCAGCATTGGAGTCCTTGTTGGTTTGGGCAGGTAAAGTTGAGCGTGGCGGAAAAGATTCACGTGTAGGATTTGATTACATCTCAAAAAATTGGGAACTATATGGTTTCCCACAACAAACGACTTATACAGATTTCCATACTTACTGGGGAATAGCTGTGCACAACAGTGCAATGTCAATGACATTCCCTCCACTGGCATTGCCTTTCATTGAGGCAGGAATGAGTGGTGTTGCTTCTAAATTGCCAAAAGGTGGTCAGTTAGAAGTGGTGATGTACCAAAAATCATGTATTCGTTCTGGAGATATGGCTGGAAACCCTTGGTTACAAGAGTTACCAGATCCAATTTCAAAAGTTACTTGGGATAACTACATTACAATGAACCCTACCGAAATGGAAAAAGGTGGGTATGCTATTAAATTCGATCAAGAGAATGGATTGAATATGGCGACTGTAAAAGTAGGTAATGAATCCCTTGTTTTACCAGTATATCCATCACCAGGTCAAGCTTTAGGTACAATTGGTATCGCTCTTGGTTATGGTCGTGGAGAAGGAAATGAAGAAGTAGGAAATGCTGTTTACCGCACAAAAGAATACGGTGGTTTCGAATTAGACGAAAAAGGAAACCGTGTTACCATTGGTGGAAATGCTTTCCGTTTCTTGGATTGGTCAGTTGATGGTTATGTTGCTGATGTAACTGGTTCAATTGCGAAAGCTGAAGGAATTCATCCAATTGCTGCTACTCAAATTCACCACACGGTGATGGGGCGTCATTCAATTGTTAAAGAAACGACATTAGATATTTTCAAAAACGAACATTCTGATGCATACAATAAACCGCATGTAATTCATACGCATGAAGGCGAAGTTCCAATCAAGGAATTCGATTTATGGGATGCACATCCAGTAGAAGATATTGGACACCGTTGGGGAATGACAATCGATTTAAATCAATGCTACGGTTGTGGTAACTGTTTGATCGCTTGTCAAGCTGAAAACAACGTTCCTGTTGTTGGAAAAGACGAAGTACGTCGTGGTCGTGAAATGCACTGGATTCGTATTGACCGTTACTATGCTTCAGATGAAGAGGTAGTTCCAGGAACACGTAAAGGTGAGCTTGATTTTAATGCGGCTGAAATTCCGTCTGAAAATCCGAAGGTAATTCACATGCCAATGTTGTGCCACCACTGTAATCACGCTCCTTGTGAGACTGTTTGTCCAGTAGCTGCAACAACGCATTCGAATGAAGGTTTAAACCAAATGACATATAACCGTTGTATCGGTACACGTTACTGTGCGAACAACTGTCCGTATAAAGTCCGTCGATTCAACTGGTTCAACTATCCTTCTTACAAGAAATTTACTGAAGTAAATCCAGCTCAAGACGATTTAGGTCGTATGGTATTGAATCCAGATGTAACAGTTCGTACACGTGGAGTCATGGAAAAATGCTCCTTGTGTGTTCAACGTATTCAAGAGGGTAAATTAGTTGCTAAGAAAGAAACGAGACCTGTTATTGATGGAGATGTTGTTACAGCTTGTCAAGATGCTTGTCCTTCAAATGCAATCATCGTTGGTGACTGGAATGATTTAAAATCAATGGTGCGTGCAAGCGCTGATGATAAAAAACGAGCTTACCAAGCACTAGAAGAAGTAGGTGTAAAACCGAATATCTGGTACAAAGTGAAAGTGCGTAATGAACACAATGCCGAATTGTCACACATGGCACATAAAGCAAGTGCTCACGCACATGAAGTAGAGGAAAACTCTAAGAGTCACGGGAAAAAGAAGAATCATTAATTGCTAAAAATTAGAGTGTAATGCATAAGGAAGCTGCAATTCGTGAACCGCTCATACTAGGGCATAAGACATACCACGAAATTACCGAGGATGTTTGTAAGCCAATTGAGGATAAAGCACCACGCATGTGGTACATTTTGTTCGCTATTGCTTTGATCATTGGACTATACGGAGTAGGATGTATTTTCTACCTATTAGGAACTGGTATTGGAGTATGGGGGTTGAACAAAACCGTTGGTTGGGCATGGGATATCACCAACTTCGTTTGGTGGGTAGGTATCGGTCACGCCGGAACCTTGATCTCAGCAGTATTGTTATTGTTCCGTCAGAAATGGCGTATGGCAATTAACCGTTCAGCAGAGGCAATGACAATCTTCGCCGTATTTATGGCTGGTTTGTTCCCGTTAATTCACATGGGTCGTTTATGGGTTGGTTACTGGACATTGCCGTTACCAAATCACTTCGGTTCATTGTGGGTAAACTTTAACTCGCCGTTGCTTTGGGACGTATTCGCAATCTCAACTTACCTTTCTGTATCATTGGTATTCTGGTACATTGGTTTGATTCCTGATTTTGCTACAATTCGTGACCGTATGAAAAAACCAATTCCAAAGAGAATGTATACTATTCTATCTTTTGGTTGGTCTGGTCGTGCGAAGCATTGGAATCGTTTTGAATTGGTTTCATTGGTATTGGCCGGTGTTGCTACTCCATTGGTATTCTCGGTTCACTCCATTGTATCCTTTGACTTTGCTACTTCTGTAATTCCAGGTTGGCATACAACAATCTTCCCTCCATATTTTGTTGCGGGAGCGGTATTCTCTGGATTTGCGATGGTTCAAACGTTAATGTTAGTAATGCGAAAAGCGATGAAGCTGGAAGCATACATTCATACGAGACACGTTGAGTATATGAACATTGTAATCATGGTTACAGGTTCGATTGTTGGTACTGCTTATATCACTGAGCTATTTATCTCTTGGTATTCAGGTGTGGAATACGAAGCGTATGCATTCTTTAACCGTGCTACTGGTCCTTACTGGTGGGCATATTGGTCAATGATGACTTGCAACGTAATTTCCCCGCAATTGATGTGGTTCCGTCCATTACGTCGTAGTTTGATCTTTACATTTATTATTTCAATTGTAGTAAATATCGGGATGTGGTTCGAGCGTTACGTAATTATCGTTACATCAATTCACCGTGATTACCTTCCATCTTCTTGGAGTATGCATTACCCGAGTCACATTGACTTAGGTGTATACATTGGAACGATTGGTTTGTTCTTTGTGTTCTTCCTATTGTTTGCTAGATTCTTCCCTGTATTGGCGTTGAATGAGTTGAAAACGATCTTGAAATCATCAGGTGAGTCGTACAAAAACGATACAGCTCCGGTTCACCCGTATTTTGCAAAAAATGGTCATGCTAGCCATGATCACGACGATAATAATCACAATCATTAATTGAGACATGGCAGATAAAGTAATGTATGCAATGTATGACGACGACGATGTGCTAAAAGATGGCGCAAAGAAGTTGGTTGCAAAAGGTGTGAAAATTGCTGAAGTGTTCTCACCGTTTCCGATTCACGGAATTGATCCAATCATCGGTGTGAAACAAACACGCCTTGGAATCATGGCGTTCTTGTATGGTTTGACAGGCTTATTGCTTGCAACAGTAGGAATGCGTTACTTCATGATTGATGACTGGCCGATGAACATTGGTGGTAAACCAAATGAAACGTACTTAGATAACGTACTAGCGTTTGTTCCAATTTCATTTGAGTTTACGGTATTGTGTGCTGCTCACGGAATGGCTATTACGTATTTATTACGTAACAAAACATTACCTGGAATGCCAGCTCAGAATCCAGATCCACGTACAACGGATGATAAATTCGTTATGGAATTGCGTTTGTCAGAGAACAGCCAATTTTCAGAAGCTGAATTACATACTATGTTGAATGAAACAGGTATGATTGAGTTGGATCAAAAAGAGATCCTTAATTGATTAATGTTTAGTCCGCCGTTGGTGGATAAAAAGACCATACAGATGAAAGTAAAATTCAAGACAATGATTCAGATTTCCGTAGTCGCGTTGCTAGCAGCAGCTTGTACGGCTGATCCTGATAGTCCTGGTTTAGAATACATGCCTGATATGTATCGTTCCCCTGCTATTGAACCGTATGTTGATTATGGTGAAGTGAGAGGACAAATCAACAATGAAATGAAAATGAGCTTGTCAGCATTGACTCCACCAAAGCACACCATTCCTTATTGGGGAACGGACTCAACTACGGTGATGATGATGTTGCCATACCATCGTTTGCCAGCAGCAATTTTTGCTACGACACATGGTTTGTTTGGTTCTGATTTCTCCATGAATCCTGATCAACAATTTGAGTACTTGGCAGCAGCCGCTGATAAAAACCCAATCCGTTTAGTTTCTCAAGAACAATCCGATGCTGTTTTCGCCGAAGGTAAAGCATTGTACCAAGCAAACTGTATGCACTGTCATGGTGAAAAAGGTGACGGAAACGGACCAATGGTAACTGCTGGTTCTTATGTTGGTGTTCCTGTATACAAGAACTTGACAATTGCTGAAGGTCAAATGTTCTACTCCATCTATTATGGAAAAGGAATGATGGGATCACATGCATCTATGGTCAACAAAAAAGAAATCTGGACACTTGTACATTATGTACGTAAGTTCCAAGATGAGAACTATGGTAAGTTCGATGCAAGTGGAAATTTACTTGTAGCTCCTGCTGTTGCTGATTCGTTGCCAAAGAACAATTTATAAAGGAAAGAAAACTCGTTGTAATGGAATTTAAGATTTCTTCGAAAGCAAAATTACTTACTCTCACATTGATGATTGTAGGGTTAGTGTTTACCGGAATAGGTATTGCACTTGAAATGGGAAACCATGGTGGTGAGCATTTAGGTCAACGCTTTTTGGCAAATGCATTGGTAGATAGTTTCTTCTTCTTTGCTATTGGTCTAGGTGCATTGTTCTTCTTGGCATTACAATATGCTACAGAGACAGGATGGTACGCATCAGTAAAACGCATCATTGAAGCGGTAACAGGATTTATGCCTTATGGTGTCGGTCTAATGTTAGTAACGCTTTTAGCAATTACTTTTATGGATGGTGCACATATTTATGTGTGGATGGATGAGAAAGTAGTTAATCATGATGAAATCATGCAAGGTAAAGCATTCTACTTGAGTAAAGGATTTTTCTGGATTCGTACTGTGGTCTATATGGCTGTTTACATGATTTTCTGGAATGGTTTCCGCAAACGTTCATTAGAAGAAGATCGTGTTGGAGGAACAGAAATCCACTTTAAAAACTACAAAAAATCGGCTACGTTCTTAGTGTTGTTTGCTGTATTCAGTTCAACTTCCGCTTGGGATTGGTTAATGTCAATTGATGTTCATTGGTTCTCCACACTATTTGGATGGTACGTGTTTGCTGGTATGTGGTGTTCTGCAATGATTATTATTGTGACGCTTACGTTGTACTTGAAAAAACAAGGTTACTTACCGAAAGTAAATGAGAGTCATATCCACGATTTAGGTAAATGGACATTTGCAATCTCGTTCTTATGGTCTTACCTATGGTTCTCACAATTCATGTTGATCTGGTATGCGAATATTCCTGAGGAAACTACGTATCACTTAACACGAATCGAAGATTTTAGAGCAATGTATTTCGGTATGTTTATTATCAACTTCGCATTCCCAATGTTATTATTGATGTCACGTGATGCAAAACGTCACGCTGGAATCTTAACTTTTGTTGGATTGGTTGTTTTAGCAGGACACTGGGTTGATGCATACTTAATGGTCATGGGAGGTTCAATGGGTAAAAATGCATTCATTGGTTTCATGGAAATCGGAATGGCAATCTTATTCCTAGGATTCTTTATCAGAATGATCTTGGTCAATTTGACAAAATCGCCATTGACACCAGTAAATCACCCATTCTTGGACGAGAGTATTCACCACGAAATTTAATAACATGTCCGCCGAGGTGGATTACGATAAATAAAGTAAAATGAGTAGACTAATCGTATTAATCGTTATTGTTTTAGGAGTATTAGCCATTGCACAATTGGTGCGTTTGTATGAGCTATCTTCTAAATTAAGAGATCGTCGTGAGGAAGACATCTCGAATCGCGACAATAAATTGAATGCATTCTTGCTATTGGCATTTGTTGTATTTATGTTTGGAGGGTATATCTGGTTAATGTTAACCTATGGTTATACAGGTATGGGTGATGCTGCATCTGTCCACGGTGTTGGAACAGATTGGTTAATGAGTTTGAATTTTTGGATAGTTTCCATTGTATTCTTCGTTACAAATGCATTGTTGTTTGGTTTCGCCTTTAAATATGTGCGTAAACCAGGTGTAAAAGCATATTATTTCCCACATGATAATCGTTTGGAATTAGTTTGGACGATTGTTCCTGCAATTGTATTAGCAATCATTATCATCCTTGGTTTGAAATCATGGAATGAACAAACTGCGAATTCAAGTAAAGAGGCAGTTCGTATTGAATTATTCTCTAAACAATTTGGTTGGACAGTTCGTTTGTCTGGAAAAGACAACAAATTGGGTCTGTTTGATTACAAATTGACAAATGGGAATAATCCATTAGCCTTGATGACTACAGCGACGATTCAAAACGCCATTGACTCAATGGAAAATGGAATGGACGGTATCAAGTGGTTAGAAAACAAATTGAATGATCGTAAAATCATGTTGATTCCAGAAGAACGCGAATTGATGGAAACCGATTTAGATCGTAAAGAGCGATTGATTCGTTTGTTGTACCAAATGAAAGCACGTCACGATCGTCGATTGGATGCGCAAGCATTGGATGATATCGCTTTCAATGAATCAGATACACTTTATTTGTGTGAAGGTCAAGAATACGAATTCAACTTCCGTGCAAAGGATGTTATTCACTCAGCTTACATGCCTCATTTCCGTGTTCAAATGAATACTGTTCCTGGAATGACAACACGCATGAAATTCATTCCTTCTGTCACAACAGATTTAATGCGTGAAAAAATGCATAACCCTAAATTCAATTACATCTTGATGTGTAATAAAATTTGTGGAGGTGCACATTACAAAATGAAATTGATGATTGTTGTATTGTCTAAAAAGGACTACAAGAAGTGGTATAATGTAGTTTCTTATGATGGTAAAGATCCTGAGAAAATAAAAACTTCTAAGTTGTTCAAACATACCTATGTTGTAGGTAAACCTGTGGAGGAAACTCCAGCAACAGGTAGTGATACATTGAGTCCAGGAGCGGATACACTTCCGAAAATGGAACCGACAATTTAATTATAAAAACAGTTTTAAAAGATAATATCATGGCAGCTCACGAAGCACACGCATTGAAAGACGCTCACGGTCATCATCACCATGAAGAAGGTTTCATTTCGAAGTATATCTTTAGCCAAGATCACAAAATGATTGGTAAGCAGTTCTTAATGACTGCTGTATTCATGGGGGTTGTGGCAATGCTTTTGTCCATCATTTTCCGAATCCAATTAGCTTGGCCAGGAGAAGAATCTGATTTCGTTTCTTTTTTCTTAGGTGAAAAATGGGCTCCAAATGGAGTTATGAATGAAAGTATGTACCTTGGATTAGTTACAATTCACGGAACAATCATGGTTTTCTTCCTGTTAACAGGTGGTTTATCTGGTACTTTCTCCAATTTACTTATTCCATTGCAATTGGGAGCACGTGATATGGCTTCTGGATTCTTGAACATGCTTTCTTATTGGATGTTCTTGTTGTCTGCTATTATCATGTTGGCTTCTTTGTTTATTGAAACAGGACCTGCTTCATCTGGATGGACAGTCTACCCGCCACTCTCTGCATTGCCACAAGCAATTGAAGGTTCTGGTCAAGGTATGACCATGTGGTTAGTTTCCATGTCAATTTTCATTGCCTCTTCCTTATTAGGTTCATTGAACTACATCGTAACGATCTTTAACTTACGTACTAAAGGAATGAAAATGACGCGTATGCCATTAACAGTTTGGGCGTTCTTCGTTACTGCTGTATTGGGTGTATTATCGTTCCCAGTTTTATTGTCTGCGGCATTGTTATTAATGATGGACCGTTTGGCAGGAACTTCATTCTACCTTTCTGATATCATTGTTGGTTCTGAGATGTTAGAAAATCATGGTGGTTCCCCATTGCTTTACCAACATTTATTCTGGTTCTTAGGTCACCCTGAGGTATACATCGTATTGTTACCTGCATTGGGTCTTTCTTCAGAAATTATTTCAACAAACTCACGTAAACCGATCTTTGGTTACCGAGCGATGATTGGATCTATTTTAGCAATTGGTTTCTTATCCTTTATTGTATGGGGTCACCACATGTTCGTTACAGGTATGAATCCATTTATTGGTAGTGTGTTCGTATTTACCACTTTGTTGATTGCGATACCATCTGCTGTAAAAGTGTTTAACTACATCACAACAATCTGGAGAGGTTCCAATATCTATACACCAGCAATGTTGTTCTCTGTAGGATTAGTTTCTACTTTCATCACAGGTGGTGTTACAGGAATTATCCTTGCGGATTCAGCGTTGGATATTGCAGTACATGATACTTACTTTGTTGTAGCTCACTTCCACATTGTAATGGGTATGTCAGCAGTATTTGGAATGTTTGCAGGTGTTTATCATTGGTTCCCAAAAATGTATGGTAAAATGCTGAACACACGTTTAGGATATGCGCATTTCTGGATTACGATCGTAGGAGCTTATGGTGTATTCTTCCCAATGCACTTCGTTGGATTAGCTGGAGCACCTCGTCGTTACTACAATTATACGGTATACAATGAGTTCAATACAGATTCATTTGATATGATGCTTGACTTGAACAAGATCATTACCTTCTTTGCCATTCTTGCGGCATTAGGTCAGTTGTTATTCTTGTTCAACTTCTTCTATAGTATTTTACGTGGACCGAAAGCAGTTCAAAATCCTTGGAGATCAAATACCTTGGAATGGACTACACCAGTAGAACATATTCATGGTAACTGGCCAGGAGCAATTCCTGAAGTTCACCGTTGGCCGTATGATTATTCTAAGCCTGGAATGGAAGAAGACTTTGTGCCTCAAAACGTTCCTTTACTAGAAGGCGAAGAAGAACATTAGTCAATAGATAAAATTGTAAAACCCGTTATTGTAAAATAACGGGTTTTTTTGTAGATACTAGTTACCTCCTATTTTGATGTTCATGTGTGAATTTCTGTGAAAACAATTTGCCTTTTTCATTCATCATTTTCAATTTTCAATTTTAAATTGCCCTTTGTCATTATCTTTACGCTAAAACCTATCAGTTGGAAGAAGAATCATTTGATTACAGAAGTGAACCTATAAGTAACGATAAGGAATATGATCGTGTACTTCGACCGAAGCGTTTAACTGATTTTGCTGGACAACCAAATGTGGTCGAAAATTTAGAGATTTTTGTCCTTGCTGCTACTCGTCGCGGCGAACCACTTGATCATGTCTTATTACACGGACCTCCTGGATTGGGTAAAACCACACTTGCAAATATCATTGCGAATGAATTGGGGGTTGGATTTAAAGTAACGAGTGGACCAGTATTGGATAAACCTGGCGATTTAGCTGGACTTTTAACAAATCTCGAAAAAGGTGATGTGTTATTTATTGATGAGATTCACCGACTGAGTCCTGTTGTAGAAGAATACTTGTACTCAGCGATGGAAGATTACGTCATCGATATTTTAATTGATACAGGGGCTAATGCACGAAGCGTTCAGATTGCATTGAATCCATTTACATTGATTGGTGCTACAACACGTTCAGGATTGCTTACAGCGCCATTAAGGGCACGGTTCGGGATTAACTCTCGATTAGAATACTACGATACGAAAACACTTTCTATGATTGTGGAACGTTCTTCTGATTTGCTCGAAATAGCGATTGATGAACGAGCTGCTTTTGAAATAGCTGGAAGAAGTCGTGGTACGCCACGTATTGCCAATGCTATTTTGAGACGTGTACGAGATTTTGCCCAAGTCAAAGGAAATGGAACTATTGATCTACCGATTACGCAACATGCAATGGATGCATTGAATGTAGATAAATATGGCTTAGACGAAATGGATAACCGGATCTTGAAAGTGATCATAGAAAAATTCAGTGGTGGACCTGTTGGTTTAACGACTATTGCTACTGCGATAGGTGAAAATGCAGGAACATTGGAAGAAGTTTATGAACCATTTTTAATCCAAGAAGGTTTCCTCATGCGCACGCCTCGTGGTCGTAAAGCAACTGAAAAAGCCTACAAACATCTCGGGTTTAATATGGGATATGCCCAAGGCGGATTGTTTTAATCTCCCCCTTAGCGTAGCGTTGAAGTGGGATGAAAAGAAGGTGAAATGGATTACAAAAACCAGTATACTAATCTTATAAAACAAAAAGCACTCGAACTGGGCTTCTCTTTTTGCGGAATCTCAAAAGCCGATTTTCTTGAAACTGAAGCTCCTCGGTTGGAGAAGTGGCTCAAGGATCAACGACACGGGAAAATGTCTTACATGGAAAATCATTTTGACAAACGTTTGGATCCGCGTCTATTAGTAGACGATGCAAAAAGTGTGGTTTCGTTACTTTTGAATTATCATACCGAAGAACACCAACTCGATCCAGAAGCACCCAAAATCTCCAAATACGCTTACGGAACCGATTACCATTTTGTGATCAAAGACAAATTGAAAGAATTAATGCAATTCATTCAAGAAAATATTGGCGAAGTTGGAGGAAGGGTATTTGTTGATTCTGCACCAGTAATGGACAAAGCTTGGGCACAGAAAAGTGGTTTGGGTTGGATGGGAAAGAATACCAATCTCATTCATCCGAAACACGGTTCGTTCTTCTTCATTGCTGAATTGATCTTAGATTTGGAGCTCGAACCCGATGGACCGATGAAAGACTATTGCGGAACGTGTACCCGTTGCATTGACGCTTGTCCAACCGAAGCAATTATTCAACCATACATTGTAGACGGTTCTAAATGCATTTCGTACCTCACCATTGAATTAAAAGATGCCATACTGCCAGAAGCATTCCGAACACAAATGGATGGCTGGATGTTTGGCTGTGATGTTTGTCAAGATGTATGTCCCTGGAACCGCTTCTCTAAACCGCATTCTGAACCACAATTTAATCCCCACAAAGACCTATTGCATCTTTCGAAAGCAGACTGGCATGATTTGACATCAGAAGTGTTTAACGAACTATTTCGGAATAGTGCGGTGAAACGAACAAAGTTTGCTGGATTGGAAAGGAATATTGGGTTTTGTTTAGAGTAAAAGGTTATCTTTGATTCTAACACTTAAATTACAAACAGGGATGAATCTAGGTGATAATAAATTTTGATTATGTTTTTTCTGCCTTTCCGATTGATCGCCTTCACTCAATCTCGTGCCATTGATTTGACATTTAGCACCTCTAATTCGGTATTTGATAACGACAGTCGATCAAACGAATTAACCCAAGATTTTATTATACAAAACAATGGTAAAATAATAGTCGGAGGATATTCCCTCCAATTACAAACCGTAATAGAAAGTTTGGTGAAACGCCTCATGAAACACTAAAAACGAATTGAATCAATTCTAACAAGAAAATAAATGAGAAATTGTATTGTATTTTATCTGCTGTTGCTGTCTGGATCTTCTTATACGCAAATCTCATTTGAGAAGAGGCCTCCTATCGCCCCGCTACTAGTTAATGTTGCTGATTTTGCCGATTTGCATTTATCAATTTCTGCATTTGCGGATATTGATAACGATGGAGACCAGGATGTATTGACTAGTGGTCAGACACAATCTGCCGATAAAGTAGCATATCTATACGAAAATAATGGCCAGGGATCCTTCACTAGTGTCGAAAACACAACTTTTATAGGTGTTACGTCGGGGACCGTCGATTTTGCTGACATAGATGGAGATAATGATCAGGACGTTTTTTTGTCGGGAAGTGACGGCATTCAGGTAACAGCAAAAATGTATGTCAATGATGGGATGGGTAACTTTACATTAATGAGCGGTACGCCTTTTATCGGAGTCCAGTATTCTTCAGCTGGTTTTGTAGATATTGATAATGATTTAGATCAGGATTTAATAGTTAGTGGACAAAATGGGAACAATGTCTTCACAAAATGCTATAAAAATGATGGGGTAGGTAATTTCACGGTTATCAATACGGTGCCATTTTTAGGTATAACAAATGGAGCTATAGATTTTTCTGACGTGGATCTAGACAACGATTTAGATGTGCTCATAATTGGCAGAAATGGAAATGATTACGTTTCAAACTTATATTTGAATGATGGTATTGGGACATTCAGTTTGGATTTGACTACATCCTTTTCACAAATTTCTTTCACAACTACCGCTTTTTTAGACCTTGATAATGATGGTGATGAGGATCTTGTTTTGTCGGGAACTAACAATAATGGTAGTGATGTTTTGCAAACTTACACAAACAATGGAACGGGAGTATTTACGTTAAGCGTCAACCCGAATTTAGTCGGCTCGAGGTTTTCGAAATTTGATTTTGCTGATGTGGACAATGATGGAGATAAAGATTTTCTGCATACAGGAATGTTTGTTGGTAATAACAATGAAGCTAGTCCATTGACCAACTTATACATTAACAATGGAAATGGGGTGTTTTCAATCGATTCAAATGAGTCATTTTTCGAAACTACATACGGAGAAGTTACTTTCTCAGACGTTGATAACGACAACGATCCGGATGTTTTAATCACTGGCCTTGAATTAATACCCTCGACAACGTTGATAACACCTCAAAATATTTTTGTCAACAGTATTGCTACCAACAAATTGTATATTAATGACGGAACTGGTTCTTTCGCTTATGTTCAAGGGAATCCATTCCTGGGAACGAGCGAGTCGGGTGCAGAAAAAGTAGATATAGACAATGATAACGATATGGATGTAATAGTTTCAGGACTAAACATCTATAACCAAACAACAACTAACTTATACGTCAATAACGGGCTTGGTGATTTTGTACGTGATACAGTAAACAATTTCCAACCAGTTTACAAATCAAGTATTGCATCTAGTGATGTTGATCTCGATAATGACCAGGATATACTCCTAACGGGATTAAATGACGGAGCAGTATACGCAAACCTATACATTAATGACGGATTAGGGAATTACAGCCTAACGAATGCCCCTTTTTTAGGGGTATTTCAGTCGTCGGTTGCGTTTTCAGACATTGATAATGACGGAGACGAAGATGTTCTAATTACAGGTATGAATGTTAATGACGCTCATCCGCAATTATACAAAAATAACGGAGCGGGAATTTTTACTGAGATTATGAATCCTGGTCTCATCTATTTGTCGAATGGTGAGGTACTATTCGCAGACATGGACAATGATGGAGACGAAGACTTGTTTATGATTGGATGGAACAATAGTGCTGGTAGTAGAGCTGCAAATTTGTACTATAATGATGGATTCGGAAATTTTAGTTTAGTTCCAAACACACCATTTACACCATTGAATAGTTCAGCTGCTGACATTGCCGATATTGACAATGATTCAGATTTGGATGTGTTTATAGCAGGAGATAACTTGGGCGCAGGTATGTCTAAATTGTATATCAATCTCGGAGGCGGAAATTTTGTTGAATCACAAGCTTCTTCGTTTACAAATGTGAACAATCCGTCGATAGAATTTGTAGATATAGACGGCGATCTGGATCAGGATTTGTTGATTTCTGGTAAAGCTATTAACGGTTTCACCCCCACACCGAATTCAACGAAGTTATATCTGAATAACGGATCAGGTGTCTTTAGTTTTTACAGTGGTATCCCAATTGACAATGTGGCTTACGGAAAACTAATTGCCTTTGATGCTGATCTAGATAACAAACAAGACGTATTGGTAGTGGGCCAAGATAATCTAGCCAGACCAATAACTAAGCTGTACTATAATACAACTTGTACTTCCTATACTGTTAACGCAGAAGTTTCTTGTGGGCCGTATTTATGGACTCAAAACGGCGAGAACTATTCTTCATCAGGTATGTATTATGATACACTTATAAACCAGGCAGGGTGTGATTCTCTTATTGTACTTGATTTAACGATAAATTCTCCAACAAATGAAAATCTAACGATCACATCATGTGATTCCTATACCTTAAATGGTCAAACTTATAATACAAGTGGAACCTTTACGCAAACCTTGACCAACGAAGCGGGATGTGATTCTATTCTTACCTTGAATTTAACTATTAATTATACAACCTCAAGTACTATCACCTTAACCGCATGTGATGACTTATTATTGAATAATCAAACATATACTTCCAGTGGAACGTATCTTCAAACATTGATCAATTCAGCAGGGTGTGATTCTATTGTAACACTCAATCTCACAATTCTGAATTCTTCCACAGGAATAGACGCACATATTGTCTGTGATTCTTTCACATGGATAGATGGCAATACGTATACTTCTTCGAATAATACTGCCATCTTCACATTCACGAATCAAGTGGGGTGTGATTCTATTGTAACACTCAATCTAACAATCCTGAATTCTTCCAGTAGTATAGATACACATGTTGCGTGTGATTCTTTTACATGGATAGATGGCAATACGTATACTTCTTCGAATAATACTGCCATGTTCACATTCACGAATCAAGTGGGGTGTGATTCAACTGTAATGCTTAACCTAACAATTAACTCGAATACAAGTGAAATGACCATACAAGGTTGTGATAGTTTGATAGTGAATGGACAAATCTACACTTCGAG
>JAYSRF010000198.1:0-25957 GCA_043721195.1 Fluviicola sp.
AGTCTAGATGAATCAAAACACAAATACAAAACAGCTTATTGGCTACAAGAAATAGCCCGTGCTGACTGGAGTTTTAGAATGATTCCCAACAGTACTCTAGCTTTAAATCGTTTAGATGAACACGCGAAAAACTATTTATCAAGTAGAGATCGACATTTCAAAATTCTCTGGAAACAATACAGTTGGATGATTGGAATCAAAGCGATTGTTGTTGCCTCACTTCTCGGGTTAGGTGGTTATTTAGTGATCGATCAACAAATGAATTTAGGACAATTTGTTGCAGCTGAGGTACTGATTTTATTGTTGTTAGCGTCAGTAGAAAAAATAATACAACTCATGGAATCACTTTACGATGTCTTCACTTCGTTGGAAAAATTGGGGCAAGTTGAAGATCTTCCAATGTCCTACGAAGAAAATGACAAACCAATAAATAAAGATGAGATCTTCCCCATTGAAGTCATCGACACCAGTTCTCAAGAAGCTACTTCTGTTTTAAAAGTAGATCAAGGGCAGCATGTCTTTATTTCTGGCGGACATCAATTAGAAGTGACTTTATTATTGCGTCAGCTCATTGATCCTACTTGCTCTGATAGCATGAAACCTAGATGGAATAATAGTATTCCTACTCGAACTAACTTAGGTGTTTTTCTTGAACAAGTGGGGTGGTTTACACAAGAAACGCATTTATTTGAAGGAACATTACGCGAAAACATCTTAATAGGGCGCGAAAAACTCACTCAAACGCATTTAAAACAAGCGCTCGAAACTGTAAATATGAGCTTGTTTGTGTCTCAACAGAACAAAGGATATGAAGCCAATTTAACGGATGCTCATCGGGTTATATCTGAAGTAGAACGTGAACTGATTTTAATTGCTCGTGCCGTAGTTCATCAACCTACATTATTGTTGCTTTCGTTTCATGGTTCAGCAATCCCTGCAGAAGAACGAGCTGAATTACTGACAAACATTATCAACAATTACCCAACTACTACTATTGTTTGTGCAGCACCAACCGATAGTTTCATCAACAAAAAACAATTTACAATTCATTCACTTTGATTAACTCAATTCGTATGAACAGATTTAAACAATACACCTCTTTTCAGGTACTCGAAAGCAAAAAGACTTCTACAACATTGTTGCGAATATTAAGCTGGGCATTGGCCATTCTGGTGGTCATCATGTTATTGCCCTGGACGCAAACAATTTCATCAGTCGGTAATGTAACTGCTTTAAGCCCAAATAATCGACCTCAAACAATCCAAGCTATTATTGGAGGAAGAATTGAAAAATGGTATGTTCAAGAAGGTCAATTTGTAAAAAAAGGCGATACAATTGCATTTCTTTCTGAAGTGAAATCAGAATACATGGATCCTAATTTAATTGTAAGAACGGAAGAACAAGTGAAATCAAAAGAAAGTAGTGCAGATTCCTACATGTCGAAAGTAAAAGCACTTGATAACCAAATTGATGCATTGAATGATAGTCGCATCTTTAAATTACAGCAAGCCGAAAATAAAGTAAGACAATCAAAATTAAAAGTTGCTTCTGACAGCATGGATTATCGAGCTAACGAGAAACAACTAGATATTGCAATTAAGCAATATGAACGAACTGAAGAATTATATAAACAAGGGCTTAAGTCGCTTACTGATGTAGAAAACAAGCGACTAAAAGTACAAGAAATGGAGGCAAAGGTGGTCAGCTTAGAAAACAAATTGTTAACTTCTAGAAATGAATTAATCAATGCAAAAACCGAACTTTCTTCGATCAATGCTGATTACCAAGACAAAATTGCGAAAGGAGAATCGGAAAAATCGAGTGCATTATCTGGCTTGTATGAAGTGGAAGCAACTGTAACGAAGATGCAAAGTCAAATTGCAAATTACAGTGTCCGAGCAGGTTATTATTATGTTACTGCTCCACAAGATGGATACATTTCCCAGGCGTTAAAAAGCGGCGTAGGTGAAACAGTAAAAGAAGGTACTCCATTGGTCAGCATTGTTCCAAGTATTTCTGATTTTGCAGTAGAAATGTTTGTAGACCCAATTGATCTTCCATTGATGCACGTGGGCAATAAAGTCCGTTTGCAATTTGATGGTTGGCCTGCAATTGTATTTTCGGGTTGGCCACATGTTAGTTATGGAACGTATGGAGGCGAAGTTGTTGCAATTGATAATTACATTGGCGACAATGGTAAATACCGTGTGCTAGTTGCACCTGATCAAACAGATCACAAATGGCCAAAAGGTTTGCGAATGGGAGTTGCTACAAACAATATGACCTTACTCAAAGATGTCTCCATCTGGTATGAACTATGGCGAAAAATCAATGGTTTTCCTCCAAATTATTATACCCCAAAAAAACCAACTTCAAAAAGCGGTAAGAAATGAAACATCTCCTTTTGCTTGCGTCAATAATTTTCCTGAAAACGAGCTATTCGCAGGATACAATGACTGTGTTAACGGAACAATTATTTCTGTTACATGTCAAGGAGCACCATCCTGTGGCTTTGGTTGCAAACAACAATCTTACGATGGCTGAACAAGCAGTGCGTATGTCTAAAGGTGCATTCGATCCGGTTCTCTTCAGTGGAATCGATCAAAAGTATTATGAGGGAAAAACCTACTTTAGCACGCTTAGTTCTGGTATTAAAATTCCAACTCGTTTAGGAATTGATTTCAAGGTAATGGGGGATTGGAATAAAGGCGACTTTTTAAATCCAGAAAGAGTTGTTCCGAGTAACGGATTGACTTATTTGGGAGTAGAAGTTCCAATTGGTCGTGGAATGTTCACCGATGAAAGAAGAACACAATTAAAACGAGCAGCTGTTGCAGTTGATCAATCCTATGCAGAACGTCAATTAACACTCAATGAATTGCTTTATCAAGCGGGGCAACAATTTATCAATTGGCAAGAGCAAGAAGCACAACTACTTTTAGCACAAGAAGGATTAGCATTGGCAAAAATCCGCTTGGAACAAATGCGTGTGAACGCTGAATTAGGAGAACGACCAGCTATCGATACCGTTGAAGCATCTGCACAATATTACAATCGCTTAGTTGACTTGGAACAGCGTCGTTTAAATGCACTCAATTCGCGGCTCATGGTTGAAAATTACATGTGGGAGAATGGTACAATTCCATTGGTTCTAGAAAGCTATGTTTTGCCTGAAGGACTTAGAGTATCCGCTCCTTTGAAACTACTCTCCGACTCTCTTGAACAACATCCTATCATTTCTTGGTATGACTTGAAATTGCGCGATCTACAATTAGAACGCAAACTGAAAATAGAACAATTGAAACCACAATTAACGGTCAACTACAACCTCTTACAAACACCAAACAATCTTTTTTCTGCGAATTATTCATTTACGAACTATAAATGGGGAGCTACTTTCTATATGCCTATTTTATTGAGAAAAGAACGTTCTTCGTTAGCGATCACACAACTTAAATTTGCTTCAACTCAACTTGAATTTCAACAAAAACAACGGGATTTGCGAACCAAACAAATTCAAGTGCGCAATGAATGGAACACCAATGTGATTCAAGCCGAATCAAGTTTTACAGCTGCACAACGATACCAGCAACTTTCGGCAGCAGAACGCTCTTTGTTTGAACTCGGAGAAAGCTCCTTGTTTTTAATCAACGCTCGTGAAATGAGTTACCTCAACGCTCAATCGAAATACCTTGAATACTTAGCTAAAACAAGGAAATCTGCATTGACAGAACAATTTGTATTGGGGATTCTAGGTCGATGAGAGAAATATTTATTGTTTTTATTTTTCTATTCCATGTTTCAATCGAATGATTTAAGGTCAATTAGAAAATTAGCAGTGAAATAATAATTATATTGACAGAAATTCTGTAATTAATCTAAAATGGAAAATCAAAACTTCAACAATCATTCACGCTTTGTTCCCTTGTATCACTATGTTCTATTCGCGATCTGTATAGCAAGTTTCGTATTAGCTTTTATTCATCTCATAAATAGCTTGAACATACTTTCTGTTTTAGTTCTTTTAATAACAATTTCGATACTACTGATCTTCTTCCTTATGCGCTCATTTCCATTAAGAGTGCAAGATCGCGCTATTCGTGCGGAAGAAAACCTTCGTTACTTTTCTATGACAGGAAAATTACTCGAGAAAAAGCTAACCATGAGTCAAATCATTGCACTACGCTTTGCGGGAGATTCAGAATTTATTGCATTAGTAGATCAAGCATTACAGAACAACTGGACAAATAAAGAAATTAAACAAGCAATAAAAAATTGGAGAGCTGACAATCATAGAGCCTGATTAAAAAAGCAAAAATGAAGTTGTTTTAAATTCCAATTATCTGTTATTAAAATCAGCTAAAGAGGAGAATTTATTGAAGGGGAAGATTAAGGTATTATTCGATTGAAAATACCAAAAAATACAAATGCGACTTTGGTTGATACTATTTTTCCAAACCAAAGTCGCATTGATTAATATTCAGTTTATTAACAAATTAATTTTCATTACAAATTGCAGAAATTTATTTTATAATGAGATTAAATGTCTTCTGTACTCCATTTGATTCATAAGAAAGATAATATGCACCTGCCATTAGTGGTGTAACACCTTTAAAACGAAGCATTCTTTCTGTAACCGATATTATCTTAATTGGTATAGCAGAACCAATCGAATTGAATAAACTCAATCGATAATTGCTTGGTTCAATTGGTTCATTTCCTGCTTTAATTGTTAATTCCTGTTCAGTAGAAGCTGGATTAGGAAATACAATCATTTCTTTTTTTGCTTCTTCATCCAATGAATCCAATTGAAGAAAAGAAATTTCTTTCCCTAAATCTTCTAAATCTCCAATGTAATCATCTGTTGATTCAAATGTATAACTCTTGCAATTCTGACAGTTAAATGTCTGGGGCTTAAGAATCGTTCCATCGTTTACAATTACACCTGTTTCATCAGGGACAAGAATTATTTGCGCACCTGAATTCAATTGATTTAAAGTTCCTTCTTCAAAGACAACATTAGGTCCTAAATAAATATTACCTTGGATATTGACTTCACCCCAACTATTCCAAATCTCTACATTTTCAAGAATCAAATAACCCTCACAGCAATTCATTGGCGAACGCACAAACTGATTGTAATGAAAGTCGAATGGACATTGAAAATTTGGCTTCTCAGCTGATTCCCAATTATAAAAAGGACTAACATCAGTTCCATCAATTATATTCCCTATTGTAACTCCGCTAAACGTGTAATTCATTTCAGAGCAATTATTGGAAACATACAATTGGATTGTATAAACTCCAGTTGCTACTTCTCCATTTTGTGCACCACCGTAGTGATATAAAGAGTTGATTGATAGACCTAAACTAGAGGGAGGATCATCTAAGCTGAATTGGTGAATCAAATCTCCCGATAAAGTATATATGCGAACAGTTACGAATTGGACATTAGCCAATCCATTTATAAATGAATTTCCGTCTTCAGCATTGGTTGAAATAGACGGTTCGAATACGGAATAATTTCGTTTCAAAGGAAAGTTTATTTCATCTACAACATCAAAACAATCATTTGAAACCGTGAGTACAGCATCATACCCCCCTTCATCCATTGGGTGTCCATTGTAATTTTTGCCATCCCAAAACCAATCTGAAGGAGGATACCACATATCAAATTCATAACAAGCTGTTGTACTATTTTCAGGCGAAATCTTAACATGAATGTGTTTTGCATTTTCCAAATGATAGGCTCTTACGGTTTTAAATTCGCCATCGTCAAACCCTACGTCATCTGGCAACGCCAATGGTGAATGCATTTGCACCTGTTCAAGTCGCGCATCTAACAAATCGCGTTTGTAGTTCGCATTTTCGCATTGGTTTTCTGCTGTTTCACAAGATTCATACAATTTTAGGTTGTCAATAAAAACACCACCAATTTTTGACTTTGTAGGAGCAAAAATCTGCCCCTTAATCGGATCAAATTCAATCAATAAATGGGTATAACTTCTTTCAGCTTTAAAATCCCAAGTTGTTACATCCCATGCATTATCCGTTGCGTCTATTTCGCAGATTTTTTGCCTTGGACTTATTGGTGCTTCATCATAAGAAATGTAGACTTCTATTTTACCATCCTCTACATTATCCCAACCTTCTAAATCTTTTATATAGCCGAGTAAATTCATCTTGCAGAAATCCATACTGAACGTATAATTCACGTCTTTTTGCAAAGGAAATTTCAATTCTGTAAACAACGATGGCACTACATCCCATTTATCATTCTCAAAATCAAAAAGCGCTACATAACTGTTCCCTTCTGTGGCACTTACATTCTCGCCAAATTTCGTGTTCGGAGGTGATAAATCGAGCCCGTTTAAACCATTCGAATTAGTAGACAAGATCAACCCTGAAGGCAAATCATCACCCTTAAATGCGCGAAGATTACCTTCAACGTCTGTTGTTACATAGGGACTATTTAATGACGATGCATAATAATTTTGTGTTGCACCGTCTGAAGTAGGAAACAAACCAGGAGTAATCCCATAACTTATTCCAAGTATATGAAGAGCTGATCCTATCAACGCATGGTCAACATCAATATCCCAACAATTAAACAAAGATGGGTAATTGGGGTAGCTATCGCCCCAATCGTAAAAATGAGTTGGGTGCCAAGTATTAGCATCATTTAAGCGATTCAACGCATCCGCATTAACATCTTCAAAACTAGGGTTGCAAATTAAATTTGTCTGAGAATAAACTTCCGTATTATAGAGCAATGCTATCAACGAAAGAAAGGTTATTATATATGTTTTCATCTTATTTTAGAATTAGTTTTAAGTACGGATTTAATGCGCCAATGATTTTTAAATAATGAGGACCTTCAATTCCATTATTAAATTGCTGAAAAGTACCTACCCCAGCTGAAAAATAGCAGCCCGTTGAAATGACAATACTTCTAGTATTGTAACCAATTTCTAGTTTGGGGATAAAGCTAAGTCCAAAATATCGGGTGAAATAATTATCAAATGTTACAATCCCTAAATACGGACCAGTATTCAGTCCTATAGTTCCGAAAAAATGCCCTCGAATGTGCTGATAACTTTTGCCTATACTGAATGAATAAATAGTTCCAACAACCCCAGATCTTTTGTAGCCATCAAAAATATTGACAGATAAAGCGAGATTAGTGTACCAACTCGGCTTTTTTGCTTCGAAATTTACTCCTAAAGAAAGTTGAGAATACCATGCTTTATTTAATCTATAGGTAACGCCAGAAATTTCAATTTGCCGAGTTACTGTATCTGTTGTTTGACAAAAAACCGCTGTTGAGAATACGACAGCAAAGAGTAGAAGAAATTTATTCATACGAATTGAAATAATTAATGCCAATAATATAGATTAAACAAATGAATTATGGGACGATCCAATAATTATTGTTGCACTTCCAACGCTTTAATTCGCTCTTCTTGTTGCAATAGATACAACGTGAGCTCTTCAATTTTCTTTAGTAAGATTTTATTCATTTCAGCCACATCAATTCCTTCACTTTCCGTTTGATCAGCAGCTGGTACATCTGGTAAATGTCCATTTGCATCAATGAATAACTTCACATCAGACAATGGACGCAATTGATAAGAAGGTGCAAATACATAATCTGGCCAGTTATACGTATCAACCATAATAGTACGTGTTCTTAAAACACCGTCTGGGTTTAACTGAAAAATCTTTTCCGTACCGTTGTGAATAGTTAAACGACCATTTCCTTCTAGAAAAAACATGGGTTGTGTTCCAAATTGAGTGTTTACTACTTTGAAAACCTCCGTTGTAGGATTATCATATTGCATGTAAATAAGCTTATTAAATGTTAAGGCGTTTCCTTGTTGATTGATCTGAATAGCGCAAGGTCTGACCGTATTTTGTATGATTAATTTACTGAAATCAGATGGCGCTGTTCCAATAGCCAAACCATTATTGACACTTGCTGTATAGGTGAATTCGGCAAAATTCTCAAACAACGCTTCTCCTGTAACATGTAATGCTCGTTGTGGATTTGTTGTTCCTATTCCAACAAACGTTTCAGGGCAGGCAGGGAACAATTGTCCAGGAGCATTACGCCAAGTTGGATGTAAGTTCCCAGATAATGGATCACAATCCAATTGCAGTAGTTGGTTTGCCATATCAGCTAATGGAAAACTGTGAAGTATACCATTAGCTGGATCACGTGTAATAATTTCATGTAACCCAAAAACATCGATACTTGGTGCATTGGGATAACTGAACGTTCCATAAGTGGTTGTGTTTCCCATAAAGTAGGCGTTTTCATTCACAGTGAAATCTCTACTGGCTGTTACGTTTTCGCGCAAACTTGTCTCACCATTGAAAATGGTATGACCATCTACTTCTAAATGGCTTCGGAAAATTGCCGAGTCCCCGACAGTCAATGTTGAGTCAATAGTAAGAGTTGGAATAGTGTCTTGAGCAAATGAAAATGTTGTGCCTAAAGCAAAGAATGTTGCAACGGCAAAAAAGTTTTTAGTGAACATAATAAATAGTTTTGGTTCAAAATGTGTTTAGTGGATTTTGAACATTGATTAATAATTCATGTGTGAATGTAGTTTTTTTATTCTAATATCTAGTTAATAACCAAATGTTAGAGTCCTACATCAAAGGAGTAAATGAGATGTTATTTCTGTTTTGTATCTTACTATCAAATTTAAATTAATTCAGCTAATATAAAATTAATTTTAAAAAAACAAGTGCAATATTGCATTTGCCTTATTCTTTCTACTGTTTCAATTTCGCATGTGGAAGAATTGAATAGTTCGCGAATAATTATTTTTGTCGCTAAACGATGTAAAGATCTAAGGATAAGCAAAAAACTTACCCAACTAGATATGGTTAACGATACAGGAATGTCAATAAGTAAAATTGAATCAGGTAAACTAGACATCACTATTACAACTGTTCAAAAACTAGCAGATTACTTTGGTATCACAGTCTCCGAATTTTTCGAAACTGACACTCTTTGAATAAACACTTTAATCATTCCTCCTCATCTGATCTCGATCACGTTCATCCCGCAAAATAAGTCTTAAAGAACTATCCCCTGTCAAGTAACTCCAAGCCCAATTGTAAAACACCACCAATTTATTGCGTACACTTAAAATCAACATTAAATGAAGTACCATCCAAATCATCCAAGCAAAATAACCTTGCATTTTCAAAAAAGGTAATTCTACAACGGCTTTGTGTTTACCAATTGTTGCCATAGAACCTTTGTCTTGGTATTCAAAAGGTTTTTGTTCAGTTTTGGCCCATTTTCGTTTTAAATTTTGAGCCAATACTTTCCCTTGATTGATCGCTACATTGGCAACTTGTGGATGACCGTTCGGGTATTTTGGTGTTTCCATGTAGGAGATATCACCAATTGCATAGATATGAGGGTTGTTTTCAACTTCAGAAAAACGATTCACTTTGTATCGTGAACGAACAAGCACAGATTCATCGATTCCAGGGAGTACATTTCCCTTAACACCTGCTGCCCATATTACCGTTTGCGTTGGAATTACCTCTCCTCCTTTTAAAGTCAATATATGTCCATCAAAAGCTTCAACCACAGTTGATGTACGCACTACAACTCCCAATTTTTCTAAGTATTTACGCGACCATTTCCTAGAAGCATCCCCCATTGCGTTCAATGTATGTTCACTTCCTTCCAAGAGAATGATTTTTAAGTTCGAAAAATCAAATTGAGGGTAATCACGGGGAAGTACGTTCTTTCTCATTTCAGCAAATGCACCTGAAAGTTCAACACCTGTTGGTCCAGCTCCAACAATTACTAAATTCATTAATTCCGCTTTTTCGTGCTCATCAACAAAAATAATTTCTTCAAACTTGGTGAGAATAGTATTGCGAATGTGAATGGTTTGTTGGGTAGATTTCATGGCCATCGAATGCTTTTCCAACTCAGCATTGCCGAAAAAATTGGTTTTACAACCCGTAGCAATAATCAATTCATCGTAAGGAATTTCACCCATTGATGTTTCAATACATTTTTTTTCGGGAAAAACAGCAGTAACTGTTGCATAGCGAAAGTCCGTATTTTTGGTTCTACGAAACAATGCGCGAAAAGGAAAAGATATACTTGAAGGTTCTAAACGAGCACTAGCCACTTGGTAAAACAAGGGCTGAAACATGTGGTGATTTTGTTTATCAACTACTAAAATATCACAATTTGATTTTCTTAGTTTTCGGGCTACATTTAAGCCTGCGAAGCCACCACCAACGATGACAATTTTCTTGCGTTCCATGTCCTAAATTTAGTCACTGTAACTCACTAAAGGGAATTAAAAGCCTTTTCTTTTTCGACTATTAACGTATTTTCACAATTGAATTAAACCATGGAATGTTTAATTCACCTCATACGGCCAAATTGCACGATTTTCAACTAATTCAATGATCTTTTCTAATAATTCATTTGCATCAAACGGTTTAGAAAAATAAGCATTCATTCCAATTTCACTACACTTTGTTGTTACAGAATTGGAGACTACTGCAGTTAATGCAATGATTGGAATGTTTCTTTTTTGATCATTTTTTAATGCTCGAATTGCTAAGGTGGCTTCGTAACCATCCATTTCAGGCATCATGATATCCATTAATACAATATCAAAGTCTGTTTTTTCAATTTCTTCAACTGCCAATTTTCCATTTTCAACTGTGGTGACATCGATATTATGGTTTTCCATAACCGTTTGCACAATTAGTTGATTAATCGCGTTATCTTCAGCCAACAATAATTTGATTCGTGATCCATTGGGTTCCTTTGAAATACTAGGAATAGGTTCAATCGATTCTAAGAATGGTTCAGAAATTGTCAACAAATCATCATCTGCTTTTTTATACGGCAAATAAGCTGTAAACTGGGTCTTTATTCCTGGTTGGCTTTCAACATGAACAGAACCGTTCATGAGTTCTATAATTTTCTTAACAATCGTTAAACCAAGACCAGTTCCGCCAAATTTTCTAGCCGTATCATTCGTAGTTTGAACAAAAGGTGAAAAAATATCCTCGATTTTGTCGGCTGCTATTCCAATTCCTGAATCTATAACTGAAAACGCTAATAATTCTTGGTTGTTTTTTCCAGCTATTAACTCAATATGCAATTCAATTGTTCCTTTTTCAGGAGTGAATTTGATCGAATTACTCACAAAGTTGAATAAAACTTGGGACAAACGCACTGAATCAGCTAAAACAATATTGGGTACATTCTTTTCAATAGTCAGCTTAAATTCAATCTCCTTTTCAATTATTCGATTAGAAAAGGTATCATAAATGAGTTGAGAAATTTCAAACAAACTAACCGAACGTTCTTCCAACGTCATTTTTCCAGCATCAATTTTAGAGAGATCCAATACATCATTGATAATCACCATTAAAATCTCTCCTGAAACCTTGGCATTTTTTAATTGCTTTTGGTATTGAGCTGGTAAAACACCGTTATTGATAAGAATATTTACAAAACCAAGTATCCCATTTAAAGGAGTTCGGATTTCATGACTCATATTGGAAAGGAACTCATCCTTCGCAGCAGACAACTGCTCTGATCGTTCCATTTCAGCCTTTAGTTTAATATTGGTTTGCTCCAATTCTTCTTTCGAAACCATTGTGGCATTCAACTCCTCCATGTAGGTGTTAAATCCCATGCTGATTACATCCAACTCATCTTGCGCTTCTGAGATTGGGAGTTCTTGAAAGAAATTACCAGCAAAGCATTCGGTAATTTGTTCAATCATTTCATGCATCCGTTGTTTCCTACTTTCAAGCTTTTCAGTCAGAAAACGAATTTCCGTAAGTAAATCTTCTAACTCCTGACCCGAAGTCAATTGTTCTTCAAATTCATCAGCATTCACTGATCGAACCAATGCTAATATTTCTTCAATTGAATTCATATCCACCTTTTTCATTCAATCGTTTCTGTTCGATTAACCATTTTACGGCATCCTCTTTTTGTGTAAACACTTTTAGGGGTACTTTTGGTTTTTTAACGATTAAAAAGAAATTTATCATAAACTTAGCAAAATGAGTGTTTGCAATAGTTGCGCATGCAAATAAAAATTCTTGTCCATGTTCAGAAGCATAGTCTTGGGCTTCTTTTGAATAGGATTTAATACCATTAAAATCTAAGCACCAATATTGTTTTTGATTGGCAGAAATCCTGTGACGTAAATCAATGATCTCTTTTACATTGTACTTCGTAATATTTAGTGTTCGTTTAAACTCGGTGAACAAAATCTCGTCAACGATTTGAAATTTCACCTCATCATTTTCAAGTAGTGAATTCGTGTTTATCTTCATTAATTCTTTTTAATTCATTCAACCAAGATACAGCTTCTTCTTTTGATTTAAAAGCTTGAAGCGGAATTTCAGCTCTTTTTAATTTCATAAATGTGTTAAGAATAAAACGAGTTATGTGCGAGTTAACAATTACTGCAGTAGCGTGTAGAAATTCTTGACCATGGATTTCGGCATAGTCTCTGGCATCTTTTTTATATTCTTTAAGTAAAGAAATATCAGAACACCAATATTGTTTTGAATTATCAGATAAATTGTGCCTCATCTCAATAGCGGTCTTAATTATATCGACTGTCATCACCATCGGAGATTTAAAAGATGAAAACAAAATATCATCCTCCCTCCAATAAACAATATACTCATTCTCCATTCTATCCATTGTTGGCATACGTTTCAATTAATTCAAGATTATACACATCATCTACTTTTAAGTATGCAAACTTCGGAATAGAAACAGCTCCATACTTTTGTTTTTCAAAATCAGCAGAAAAACCACAATATACAGTTGATTTATCTAATTCATTTCCTCTTTTAATTATTTGAAATACTAGTTGCTTATAAATATAATGAGATTCTATATAATTATAGTTCATTCCTATAATAATTGGGCATAAATGATTATCACCAATGAAGATAAAAGCAACTCCAATGGTTTCATTCTCTCCTTTCAATTTTATATCAATGAACTCCCAATCATCATATTTTGATAAAACTTCAGAGGTTTTTGAAGGACCAGGAAAAAAGTTAAAAGCATATGTTTTATCTTTAATCAATCGAAATAATGAATAGTATTTTTTCGCTTCATCGGTTGTAATCTTTTTTTTAATAGTAATATCAAATAAACTTTCTGATTTTATAGCATATCTTCTTATACTATAACGCGCTTTTTTAGAATGTATTAATTCAAGAAGTTGATCATAATTTTCCCATTTCGGATTGTTTACAATATTAGTATTTGGCATGTTTATTTTGGCATACCCTTCTTTTTCAAGTACTTTATTCAAAAAATGATCCTTGTCAAAATCTCTAAAAATAACAACAGTTGCTTCGATCTCATTTTTTGTTCTTTCAACAAAATTAAAAAGTAATGGGAAGGCCTTATTTAATTCCTTATGATTCAAGTCCAAAAAAGTAAAATCTGCTTCTGCGAATAATCCTCCTTGCGCAAGTGTTTTTGAACATAAAAAATAGGGAGATTTTTTTCTTGTTTCTTCAATCTTTGTAGATACAAATTCTCTCGATAGCATATCATCCTTGTAAATGGCTCCTGTAAAAAAAGTCGCCAACACTAAATTACCTTTCAAGTCCTTTATCAGGATGTAATGAAAACTCCAATTTTCTTCTGGCTTTCCATTATTAGAATAAATCTCTTCCATACTTTGCATACCAGAATGGGTAATATTACCTCTATCTTTTAAGGCAAAATCCCATACATCTGGATCAATTTCATGAATGGTAGTATACTCCTCAACAATGAGTGAGGTCTCATTTGTTTTTTCTTTTTCATTAACAAGCCCCAAATATTGCACACCAAAATCATCGTAAACACGCTCAATTTGATCATTTTCTTCCTCAATCGCTAAAGGTAAATGATGCGCCATAGCATCCGTGAACAAATCAATATCTGCTTTTGTATTGTGCCGTGTAATGGTGAATCTTAATCCTGATTTATCGTTGGGTACTGCTGGAAACATAGCTGTATTTACATAAAGTCCTTCTTGTAAAATTCGATGTACAAAATTACATGTGACTTTATTTAAACCACTTCCTATAAAATAGATCGGCGAATTTGGTGAAGAAATATTCGGTAGGTTCTTCTCCATTAATCGACTATTCATGTAGTTCATTAATTCACGTAATTCTTCTTGATAAGTAACGATTTCATTTGATAAATGAATCTTCGCTGAAGCGATTGCAGCTCCTACATTTGAAGGAGAAAGTGGATGGGAATAACTTAAAGGTCCACCAAAAACATCAACTTTCCTATACATTTCAGGATCAGAGAAAATGGCAGTTCCACCAATGCTCCCAAATCCTTTTGCCAAAGTAGAAATAAGTATTATTCTCTCCGAAACCCCAAGGCGATCAAAAATATACCCTGCACCATTTTTTCCTGACCACCCCATTCCATGTGCATCATCGAAATACAAATGCAGCTTCGGGTGTTTATCTAACAATTGTTTGAGTATATCTGTGTCTGGCAAATCTCCATGCATGGAATAAACACCATCAGCCATGTACCAAATTCGATTGTAATTATTGGCTTCTTCTTTAAGCATTTGATCCAACATTTCATAATCCGAATGACGAACCATTTTTATAGTCGTACCTTGCAATTTGGTGTGTTTACATGGAAACTGCACACTAAAATGAACTTGTTGATCTAAAATGATTAAATCATCTTGTTTAATTATCGTTGCAATCACTGAAATATGAGCATTGGAGGTTGATGAAAAACAAATGACTTTATTGCCCTTAAAAATTGCGGACATCAATTCTTCCAACTCTTGAAGATAAGAAGGACGCATATAAACACGTGACATAGATAATTGCGTTCCGAACTTTTTTGTCAATTCAATGGAATGTGCGATCAAATCAGGATGTGTTTCCAAACCCAAATAACCACATGTTCCAAAATTAATTAGCTCTTGTCCTTTAATCTGAAAACGAGTACCGTTAAAACTAGTCTCTTCCGAATTGACATGCATGATGCCCTTATTTTTTGCTACCGTGAAAACATTGTCAACAACATCCAAATAATTAGAATGATTAATTTTAGCCATGGTGTAATGTGTTTAATGAATAAAATGATTGATTTACCTCAATTTTTCAATTTTTTGAATATTGGACATCACCTAAATGTGGTATTTGCATTTTAAAAAAACAAGTGATACGTTCGACTAAACTATTGTTTTTTTTCAAACCAGCCTATTTTTCAACTAAAAAAATATTCAAAAAAAATGAACTTTCATCCATTACAAACAATGAAATCTTAGAATTGTTCGGGTCTTGCGAACTAATCAGGAAGTACTAGTTGATCTAGCTTGAGTGACTTTATCCCAGTGAAGGTATTTCCCTCGTTAAATTGAATTCGAACAGAATCAAATTCAGCATAAGTCAATCCTGGATAGAGTTCCAATTTGATAGGACTCAAAACACCTTCATGATCTATGAATTGTCCAATAAAAAATTTATTCTCGCGGAACATCGTGTCGCCTTTGTAATAATTTACGACGAAGTCTGGATTGGTATCTCCAGAATACAAGAATAGTTGTGCATTAATAATTGCACCAAATCGTTTATTGAAATTTGCAGAATCGGATTTGATAATAAGAACAGGATTATCTCCATAATTGTCACCCAACAACTTATAATAGTTATTTGTCATTGGTTTACCTGAGCTATTAAATTGTCTCGGAATCCGTTGTTCAATTGGACGATTTGGTAAATCTTCATAATAGAGATGCAAGCACCAACCATAACGCAAATCATCTTTCATAAAAACATGTTTGAATTGCGCATAAGTCATATCATCGTAATGAAGAATATTGTTTTTCATTTGAAATTCATAGACTTGATACATCTTTGATGTCAACAAAATAAACCCAATAATTAAAACTTTAAATAAAGCATTTGAATAGTTTAATAAGAATGCAATGGGTATAAATAAGATTGCTAATACATCAATAAATGGACGCATCCCTAAACCACCTCCATACCACCAACACCACCAAGAAGCTGTTATGTAGGAAAACAATAAGAAAAAGACAATGCTTCCCCAAAATAATCGCCGTTCTTTTCTATACAAAATAATCCACCCAGGAATCATCAAAAATAGAATGGGTGTAAAAATGAAGAGCCCTTTTCGCCAGCTAAACCAAACATCCATGAATTTTGGACTTCCTAAAAATTCAAACGACTCCGTTGTATAGGTATTCAAAGCGATTTCTCCTGTTTGATCATAGGTACTCCACAATTGAAAGCCTAAAAAGAGACCAAATACTCCTAACCCAAGTAGTAAATGTTTCCAATGGATTGAAAATAAGCATTTAATTCGTTCAAAAAACAAACGGGTACTCGCAAAAAGAAACGGCACAAAAGCCAATGCTAAAATATTTGTTGGTCTAATAATCGCAGCCCAACCTATAAATAAACAGAGGATTACAAAATCCTTCAAGGTATGTTCATCTGCCCATTTTTTAGCATAGTAGATTAACCAAGCTACAATTGCAAATGAAAACACATGTGAAAAAGGTGTTAATACATTTGAATAATAACTAACGTTTGTGCCGAAAGCAATGCCAAATAGTATGAAATAAATCCAAATTCGTTGAATCTTGAATCGTCTAAGTAGCAGATAAATGCCAACGCAACCGACTAAAAAATAAAAAATAGAAGCAACATTCGCCATAAACAAATACGGCTTGCTGTAGCCATCAGATGGGAAATCATAACGACCAAGATCTTTGTCAATTTTTGTATAGGCGTGTGCAACCGCAAAAAAAGGAATTAATGAAACTGCTGTACCCGTATAGTATTTGTTGGTTTTACCTCTTTCACTTGCCACCGAAACATTATCTGCAAAACGCGATTTTTGGTACGTTTTTGCAATTGTATCTAAAAATTCAAAATTGGAAGTTTTATAAATAAACCACTGTGGCAGATAAGAATAATAACCCGAACCATCTGAAAGAATCGGTTCAGCTTCTTTTGCTTTTAGATTCGTCCAGCCAAAATAACGATCTGATTTTGTTCCATAAATAGCCCCTAAGAATAGCAAAAACACAGCGAAAATGACCGTCGTGTATCGTGTCTCAGCTATTTTTGATCTCGTTTTTTTTAGCATCTAGTAGCTTTCTGACGTAAATAAAAATCAAGTAAAACCATTGCTGCCATTGCTTCTACAATAGGCACTGCTCTTGGAACAACACACGGATCATGTCTCCCTTTTCCTGTTAGCGTTGTTTCATCTAAATTTAAATCAATGGTTGCTTGCTCTGTCATGATGGTAGCTACTGGTTTAAAAGCTACACGAAACTCAATGGGCATACCATTTGATATTCCTCCTTGAATTCCACCAGAATGATTGGTCTTCGTTTCTCCTCCAGCCACAAATGCATCATTGTGTTCAGATCCCCGCATTGAAACACCTTCAAACCCGGAACCTATTGTAAAACCTTTTACTGCATTAATCGAAAGCATTGCTTTACCTAATTCGGCATGGAGTTTATCAAAAACAGGCTCTCCTAATCCGATTGGAACTCCAGTGGCAACACATCGAATACATCCTCCAATGGTATCGCCATCTTTGCGCACTTCTCGAATCAATTCTTCCATTTCTGCTGCCATAGGCATATCTGGAACTCGTACAGGATTATTTTCTCGGACAATTGCCAATTCTGACGACCAAGTTCCTTCCCAACGAAGCGCGCCAACTTGATCAACAAAGGCATCTATTCTCACTCCAATCGTTGCTAACACTTGCTTGGCTATTGCTCCAGCAACAACGCGTGAAATTGTTTCTCGTGCACTTGAGCGTCCTCCACCACGATAATCTCGAATACCATATTTTTCTTGGTAAGTAAAGTCAGCATGAGATGGACGAAAAGTGGATTTCATTTCTGAATAATCCTGTGACTTCTGATTGGTGTTTCGCACTAAAAAGCCAATGGGCATTCCAGTCGTTTTTCCGTCAAAAATCCCAGAAAGCAATTCGACCTCATCTGATTCATTGCGTTGGGTAACAATTGCCGATTGTCCAGGACGTCTTCGGTCTAATTCCGCTTGAATTTCTTTCATTGAAAGGGAAATTCCTGCAGGAACGCCGTCAATTACACCACCAACGGCTGTTCCATGTGATTCCCCGAAAGATGATAATCGGAAGAGTGTTCCATAGACTGAACCTGCCATTAACCGCGAATCATTTCTTCCGTTATTTTTAAAATTTCTCTCACTTCTTCCATTGTAGGAGCTTCAGCATACGTTCGTAAAACAGGCTCTGTACCTGAAGCACGAATCATCAGCCAACGGTTATCATCAAAAAAGAACTTCCATCCATCAATGGTTCCAACATTACGTACATTATATTTTCCAAATGAAGTGTACTTATTATCATTACAATTCGCAACTACTTCATTTTTCAATGCTTCTGTCAAATGTAAATCGTTGCGTTCAAATTGAAAAGGTCCTACTATTGCGTAAACTTCTTGAATTAACTCATCGAGTGTTTTTCCAGATTTCGCCATAAATTCCCAGATGATTAAACCCATCCAAATTCCATCCCGTTCAGGAATATGTCCTTTTACTGCAATTCCTCCCGATTCTTCTCCACCGATCAACACATCTTGTTCTACCATCATTCCAGCAATGTATTTGAAACCAATTTTCACGATTTCACTTTCCAAGCCGTAATGATCTGCCAATGTTTTCACACGAGGTGTAGTACTGAAAGCTGTAACTACTTTTCCTGATTGGTGTTTGTATTTTACTAAGTAATGAAGTAACAATAAAATGATATGATGCGAATCAATAAACTCACCTTTTCCATTATACAATCCAATTCGATCTGCGTCTCCATCAGTTGCTAAGGCACAATGAATGTTTCCTTTTTCTTTAATAAAGCGTTCAAGCGGCTGAAGGTTTTTAGCAATCGGTTCAGGGGCTTGACCGTAAAAAGAGGGATTGTATTCACAATGCAATAATGCTACTTCTGGTAAGATGCGACGGATCACGTTTTGACCAGCTCCATACATGGCATCATATACTAAATTGAGTCCCGATTTACGGATTGCTTCCAAATCAAAGTTCGCTTCTATATGCCTTACATAACGCGTTTCAAAATCGACAATTTCTAATTGACCAGTAGCTTGAAAAGTTGCCAATTCTACTGCCGCAAAATCAAATGGGATTGTTTCAGGTATAATATCTTCTATTTCTTGTACTTTTTCTGGAGACAAAGGTCCACCGTAATGTGCTTTTAGTTTAAATCCATTATAAGAAGGTGGGTTATGACTCGCTGTTATGATGATGCCCAATCCACAATTGAGTTGTGTTGCAGCTAGAGAAATCATTGGTGTTGAAACAAATCCACAGGATAATTTCACTTCAATTCCTTCATGCAATAAAATTTTCGTTACTGTTTCGGCGAATAATTCACCTGCGAAACGACAATCATGGCCAACTGCAATTCGTTGATTTAATCCAGATTTCTTAATCCATTGAGCTGTTGCAAAAGCAACTCGAGCTACATTTTCTACGGTAAATTCATCAGCAATGATGGCTCTCCATCCGTCTGTACCAAACTTAATTTTTGTTGTCAATATACTAGGTATTTATACGAAAGTCAAAGATATAAAAACAGGACATTAAAGCGGTAGTTGTTCCACATTATATGTAGCTTTTTTAAAACTGATCAAGTAGGACAAACCTGAACTAGTTTTTATCGTTTCCACATTTGCATCAATTTGTTCACCTAAAATTCGAATTAATGTCATTCCTAAATCTGTTTCTGATACTGATTCAATTGTTTGAGCGCTCAATTCACTAATTTCTAGGTAATAATTAACTGCATCTTCTTTTAAGATTACTTCTAATTTTTTATCTACTACCCATTGATTATTAAATACATAACCAATTACTTCGTTTATCATTAACCCTAAAGGAATTGCACAATCAGAATCCAGTACTGCTGTTTTTACTTGTAAATCAATCTCCATTTTTGATGGCGTCACATGATGGATTTGCGCTAATGAAACGAATAAATGTCGAAAGAAGTACTCAATTTGGATTTCAGAAACAAGCTCGTTACTATAGACCATCTCATGAATTATTGCCATTGTGTTGATCCGCAAAACACTTGACAAAAACTCTTTATTTAACTGTTTATCTTGAATTGTATCCATTTGCAATCTCAACAAACTGGTAATTAATTGCAAATTGTTCTTAACTCGATGATGTAATTCATGTAATAACGCATCTTTCTGCTCAATGGACGTTTTCAATTGATCTTCTGCGAATTTCTTTTCAAAAAACACAGGAACTTGAATTTCATCTTCGAAATCAGATGGTTTAGTTACTTTCAAGTATTCAGCAATCTTATGTGGGGGAGCCATTACGAATAAACACTTTTCGGCTCCAGAAGCCACGCATTCCAACTCAACTGCCGTCAATGCAAAACCATAACTTTCTTCGCACCAACCAGAAGAATACCCACAACTCATGGTACAAACTGGAATGGCTGACTTTCTTCCGGCCTTTTTCCAAGATTGAGATTCGAATGAATTGTTATGGTAGTATTTCAAGAAATAATGCTCGTCTGGTGATGGATTACTTTCTGGCAGTATTTCAACATTAGCCCAACCAGTATAAGCGAAATGAACTGGTCCAGCCGCCAATTTTTGAATAGGATCTGTCAAATTCATATTCTCATGAAAACATTGAGCATCTTTCTTTCCCAATACATGTGCAATATCAAATAAGAAATTATTGCCAATACGAACTGCCTCTTCTAATGGTCTGTTACTGTAGAGTTCTTTTATGATGTCCAAAAACTCATAGGATAAAGAAGAACTTTTAAACAATACATAGCGTTCACCACTAATCGTTATCTCTCCATTTTCTGGACGAATGGATAAATCTTGAAAGTAAGACCAGACGTTCTCTTCAGCTTCTTCGAAAATTGAGCGAATCTCATCAGGAACAATAACAGTTTTTTTACTATCCTCCGAAATAGAAATTTCTCTCAATAATTGATTTTCCAACCTCAATTGATCCAATTCTTTCCTTAGTTCTAATAACTCCTGTTCCAGTGTTTTCAAGATGCGTTTTTTGAGTAGTACTAGTATCCAAGTAAAAATAGAATTTTCACTGAGACTTACCATATCGAATTTAACAATTCCATTGGTTTTAGTGAATATTTATGAAATAAAAATCCCGTCTCTAAATGAAACGGGATCTTTTGAGTGTAATTCGAATTTAATCTTTGTAATTCAATATGGTTTTTTCAATTATTGCAACACATTCGAGTAATTGTTCTTCATTCATCACTAATGGTGGAGCAAAACGTATGATATTACCATGAGTCGGCTTGGCTAATAAACCATTTTCCTTCATTTGTACACAAAGATTCCAAGCTGTTTTACTTTCAGGTGAATCATTCACTATAATGGCATTCAAGAGTCCTTTTCCTCGAACTTGAACAATCAAGTCTGTTTTTGCAATAATGCGATTCATTTCTGAACGGAATAACTCCCCTAAACGTTCAGCATTTCCAGCAAGATCTTCATCAGCAACCACTTCTAATGCTGCTATTGCAACCTTCGCAGCTAATGGATTTCCACCGAAAGTGGAGCCGTGTTGTCCTGGATGAATAACCATCATAATCTCATCGTTAGCCAATACCGCAGAAACGGGATAAACACCACCTGAAATGGCTTTGCCTAAAATTAAAATATCGGGTTTCACGTCTTCGTGATCAACTGCTAAGAGTTTTCCAGTACGTGCAATTCCTGTTTGCACTTCATCTGCTATAAAAAGTACATGGGCAGCTTCACACAATGTCTTTGCAGTTTTCAAATAACCTGCATCTGGTACAAAAACACCTGCTTCACCTTGAATTGGCTCTACTAAAAATCCAATTACATTTGGTTGCTTTAACGCTTCTGCTAATGCAGCCGTGTCATTGTATGGAATTCGAATAAATCCGGGTGTAAATGGACCAAAATTAGTACGCGCATCTACATCATTTGAAAAAGATATAATGGTAGTTGTACGACCGTGAAAATTACCTTCACAAACAATAATTTGTGCTTGATTTTCTGCTACATTTCGTTTTTCATACCCCCATTTACGTGCTAATTTTAGTGCAGTTTCAACTGCTTCAGCACCCGTATTCATTGGTAATACTTTATCAAAACCAAAATACTCGGTAATGAATTTCTCATAAACTCCGAGTGTATCATTGTAAAAAGCACGTGATGTTAAGGTCAACGTTGATGCTTGTTCAATTAAAGCATTCACAATTTTCGGATGACAGTGCCCTTGGTTTACTGCTGAATAAGCTGATAAAAAATCATAATAGCGATTTCCTTCTACATCCCAAACATATACACCTTCTCCACGATTGAGTACAACAGGAAGTGGATGATAGTTGTGAGCACCATAGCGATCTTCTAGTTGCATTAAATCTTGCGACGACAATTTTTCCATTGTTTCCATATTAAAACTATTTTTTTGAATCGTTTTGCTCGTCGCGGAGAGCAACCATCCTTTCCTCATTCACAGTTGTTGGAGAGAAATCATCCAAATAGAGCAACAAATGTAAGGAAGAAATTCTAAACTAAAAAAATGAAGCGGAGTTATTCGAAGCAATTTGATTGCACAAATCATCTTTTATTATTCCTCTTCAAAGAAACCTGAAATGAATTAAACGGCTGAAAATAAAGAATATAATATCATTAAACGACTCCTTGATTTATGAAAAACCGCCTTTTCACAATCAAACTTTGGATAAATATCAATACATTTGTTTATCTAATTTTATCAATTGGCAACAGTACATTTTTCCCGTCCCACTAGTGAATTTTTCGCTACACTTCGAAAATCTGTCGAACAGTATTTCAATGATAATCAATTGAGTTCTTCTGGTAACGCTCAACTTTATTGGAAAACAACAATTTTGATTACAGCTTACCTTATTTGTTATGTTAGCTTGTTATTCTTACCTATTCCTCTTTGGTTGGCAGGTATTATTGCAGCTACTCTAGGTGTCATTCAAGCTTTGGTTGGGTTTAATATCATGCACGATAGTTGTCATGAAGCATTTAGCTCCGATAAACGGGTCAATTATTTCTTTGGATTGTCAATGAATGCCTTAGGTAGTGATGCTTTTATGTGGCGACAAAAACACAACGTCCTTCACCATACTTATACCAATATTGATGGAATTGACGACGATATTGCAAAAACGCCATTACTCCGTATGAGTGAATCTCAACCTCGCTTTAGAGCACACCGATTCCAACATATTTATTTACCCTTTTTATATGCTATCAGCACCATTTTTTGGGTGTTGGTAAAAGATTTTCAACATTATTTTTTTGGAAATGGATATGCTGTTGAAGTAGCAAAAATGAAAGGAATAGATCATTTAGTTTTTTGGAGTACAAAACTTGTTTATTTCGGCTTTTATCTTGTTTTCCCGATCTATGTCTGGGGAATTTGGCCGACGATTGTAGGGTTTACATTGATGCATATTATGTTGGGAACGGTTATGTCATTTGTGTTCCAATTGGCTCATGTGGTTGAAAATGTTGAATTCGAACATGCAGTTGGCGAAGAAGTGCTTATTGAAAACGAATGGGCCATCCATCAAATTGCGACGACCAGCGACTTTGCTCCACGAAATAAGATTGTAAGTTGGTTTTTAGGTGGGTTAAATTACCAAGTTGAACACCATTTGTTTCCGCGAATATCACATATCCATTATCCTGCTATTCAAAAAATCCTTGCAAAAACGTGTGAAGACTTTGGGGTTAATTACCGTTATTATCCAACTATGCGAGAAGCATTATCTTCGCATTTCAGACACATGAAAAACTTGGGGAAAGCAGCCTAATTAAATGTCTGGATTCAATGCGTTTATTCGTTCTTCACTAAGAATCCATGGAATCCGAAAATATTGTTGTCTGAACCATAATTCAAATGCTGGATCTAAGAATTCAAAAGCTCCTTCTTCTGTTTTATTGATGATGTCATTTCCAATCATTGTATCACGATTTTTAGACACATTTCTTGGTGTTCCTAAATTATATCGCTGCATTACTCGGGTAGATGTCAATTGTCTCTCTCCCATAGAAATCGCTTTGAGAAGATTTACTTGAGTTGTACTCAATCCTTCAATTTCGCGTTGATATAATGGTTGATTTGCATAGATAAGTTCATCTAATGCATGTGCCAATTGATCAAATCGAGCCGTTTTAGTCGTCGCATTCCAGACATAATGAGAAAGCTGCTGTACATACCATGAATGATTTTTCATGACCATTGGAATAATTTGAGCTATAACTGGTTCTATCTTTTTACCTGTTTCTTGAAAACTAGATTGAATAAAGCTGATCCATTTTTCCTCTTTGATCTTCGGCAATAAAAACAAATCACCAAAACGGTAAAAAGGTTTCGATGTGTTGTTGAAAATGTCAGTTAACATGTGACGTTTACTACCATATAAACAATAGGTCACGTTTTTTTGTCGTTGCCAGATTGCACGCATTTTCTTTTCAAAACGTTCAAATTCTGGAAATGAAGTCAAATTTTGAAATTCATCTAGGCAAATGATGAGTTTGATTCCTTTCTCTTTTGCTATTTTTTCCGGTAAATCAAGAAGTTCATCTGTATGTTTCACAATTTGCTCCCAATCATATCGAATGGATAAATCAATATTCGATCCGATGCCTATTTGAGCTGTTGGAACCAACTGTTGTAAAAAGTGTTTCGCGTCAACTAACCAATCTTGCCACTTGGTTGATGTTGCTTTAATGATTTCTCGTGTGAAAACTTCAAAAAACTCGTTCTCATTACTGATAGTAAACAAATCGATAACAACCGTTTTATGACCTTTTTCAGTTTGCTGAATGTCCAATGCAACTTTTTCCACTAAAGAAGACTTTCCCCACCTACGTGGAGAAATAATGATAGTATTAATACCACCTAAAAGATTACGTTTTAGTTTTAAAGCCTCTTCTTCTCTATTGGTAAATGCTTTTTCACTTACCGTATTTCCAAATATAAACGGAGAGAAAACATCCTGATTCATTGTATACTTTTTACGAATATACAAATTATATCAATTGGTATTATACTAACTGGTATAATACTAACTAGTATAACTAAAACAACGTTGGTTGGTTGTCCTCCTCATCTTCATCAGATTTAGATAAATCCCATTCAATTGTAGTTGACGAACCATCTTCTGCAATATCGCTTTCATCTAAATCTAATTCTAGGATTACATCTTCTGGCCAAGGTTCGTCACCTTCAACAGCATGCAAGAGTACCACTTCTTTTACCTTTAATTTGGTGAGTTGATTTCCTTGTGCTTTCATTCCTTTTATCTCAATAAAATCTGCTAATTCAACTTCATTATCTGGTAAATTTTTCGTTTCCTTGAGCAATTTATTGTAAACAATTTTTGCTTTCGGGCGGAAGGCTGTTGAAACAACATCTAGGTAAGAACCTTCAGACTCTGAAATGAAATTGACCCGTTTATCAGAAGTGATCTCACAGCAAAAGCGTTTTACAAAATGCAATTCACGTTCTCCATCGAAATAAACAGCAGAGATTGGTCTGTCTGAAACCCATTTTTCAAGGTGGACCATATCTTCGTCAAAGTGATTGGAAAGATCAAATGTAGATAAGCGGTATTCTCCATTTTTGTAGATGGTTAAAATACGATCTTCTCCTTTAAATGAACCAAGGAATTTCCCTCGACCTTCATCATTCAAACGACCAACAACAGTGTCGTACCAAATTTTGCGCGCAGCCAAGGTAGAACCTCCCACTTCTTTTTGAGTGATTTTAGCGACAATTTCTTTCGTAACACGATTTCCAG
>JAYSRF010000199.1:0-8530 GCA_043721195.1 Fluviicola sp.
ACCAATTGACCGTTTTTTAATAAAAAATAAAGACTTCCATTCAACGTTCTTTTAACCAGGCCTCCAATTTTTTATATAGCTGTAAACGAATAGTTTGAGAAGACAATAACACATCATGTAACAACCCATTGAGTTGAATGAAATGCGCCGATCTACAGTTCAATGATTCACTGACACGTTGAATCGATTTGACATTCAAGATCACATCACTAGCATGAATATCACTGCTCCACTTACTTGGTTTAATGGATTTCTGTGAAAAAACAACCATAAGTGGAACTGTAATTTCATTTCCTGTTTTCACTGCTTTTTGAGCCCTGTGAATAGCACCAATCCATCCAAAATTAACCAATGGAGCAAGATGTGGTTTCCATGTAAGGTTGTAGTCCCATTCACCTTGTTCAGAACGATGAATACTATGTCCATACCAAATAGAAAATCCGCCTTTCTTAAGTCGATCCGGCTTTTTTAAGCCAATCATTGAAATGAGGGGAACTCCTAATTTTCTTAAAACCCACGGTTCATTGAACTCAAAGAAAGGGCTGTTCAAAAATAAGCTGTGAAACAAGTTAGAATGTGGATGTTGTTGCGCGTAATACGTACTAATTAAACCTCCTGTTGAATGTCCATAAAGAATTACGTGTTGGTTTCCTTCCGATTTTAGAATACTTAAAGCAGTGTCCAGTTCTTCAAAGTATTCAGCCAAATCGCGAACATTATTCATTTTCTGATGCGAAAGGATGGACCGCCCATATTTGCGTAAATCAATGGCGTAAAAGTTGATTCCTTGTGCACAACACCAATTGGCAAATTCTGCATGGAAAAAGTAATCATTAAATCCATGAATGTACAAGATGGCTTTTGTAGTTTCCACCGCGCTCTTTTTGCGAATAAGAGTAGCTATCACACTTCCTTCATAATCATCCGAAAGTGCCAACGTTCGTTGTTCGAAACCGTCGCCTAGAATATCGGCTTTGTAATCGTTTTGATCTGAAGTTTCCATCCTTTTAATTATAAAGTAAGCCGTTGGTTACTCATTTGTTGAATCCTTTTATTGAGTTTTAAGGTACGCTAATTTTTTCTAATTCGAATGACAGTTCAATCAACGATAACAAGAAAACTCACGTTGATTTACACTTAAAAGCAATTATCCCAGTTATAAAGCTCCTTTTTTTGATGTAGCAAGATTTACTAAAGTTGGAAGAAATGCAGCTAGAAAACAACCGAAGGATACTAAAAATGGGATACTAAAGGTTGCTAACGGTTAGAAACGGATAAGCCAATTTTTCGATTATCGCATCAGTCGTATCAATTCAACGAGTATTTTTCCATTACGAATAACCTCTGTTTTGGTGTATCAACTAGTAAGTCAAAGTTGAAGCTAATTCGGCTATAAAAACAACGGAATACTACTAAAACTGGGATGCGAACCGTTAAGAACCGTTAAGAAACGGATAATTCGATCAGTAAAAGTCCGTATTTCTGTTTCAGACGTTTCATACTGAAAAAGATGCTAGCTGAAGAATTATTAGGAGAGTAATCGAAATTTAGAAGATTTAAAAATTACCCTTCCAAGTATTCCCAATCCTTAATCGCTTCAAATTGCTTAAATCCTGCTATCGTTTGTGGGTGCCAAAGCGTAGATGCTGGATCAATTGCTGGAATTTCATTTACTGCCAAATCATTGCGCAAGAAGATTTGATTGATTCCCAAATCACTCGCTGCAACCAAGCGATAACCTTTCTTTATAGCTAACTTATTCATCGCAATAACTGAGGCTCCATGATAAATGGGATGTTTTCCAGGATACATGTACGTTGGGTCGTATGGAACAACAATATTATGGATTCCAAACTCAGTATGTGTTTCAATGACCACAACTTTTGGTTGAATCACTTCAATGGCGTCCCACACCCAATAATCATTTCCATCAATATCAATGGATAACAATTCCATATCCTCTTTTAATCCATTGGATGAAATGAGTTCGTTGATGTTTTCGCGCGTGATAATGGCTTGTACATAAATTGGTTTAGGATGATATGGAGTGGGCAATTTCGAGAAAAACTTTCGCCCACGTTTGATTAATTTCGCATCTCCTTCAAAGAACAAACCGCTCCATCCAAAATGAATGGCTAAGTTGCTGCAGTTGCTATTGATTCCATCGTTTGCGCCAATTTCAATAAAGGTTTTACTTCCTTCACCAATCACTGAAAACAAATAAAGAAGTATTCCGTCTTCTTCAAATTGCGAAAAGACTTTGAAACCAGTTGTTCGAATATCAGGTAATTGCCCATTTTTTTGACAAACCAAATAGTGCTGCATCAATTGTCGTTGCTGGATCCCAACTGCTGGTGCCAATTGATTTCGGTACAACCAAGGATTCAAATAATATTTAATCGTGTTTTTCAGCCAACTCATGGGACGAAGATAATATCGAATTCTAATTAATTAGAAATTATCAATTGAAAATTATCAAGTAGGTTTAGTTTAGAACAACATATCGAATTATAAATTATGAATTGTCAAATTATAAAGTAGATTAAGTTCTTAACAACGATTCTCTTCATAATTCATAATTTCCCAATTAATAATTAATTTCCCATTTTTAAGAACTGAGCTTGTCGAAGTTACATTTTCAATTCCCATTGTTTACCTTTCCCCCAATTCAACATTAGGTACAAAACAACGCAATGAAACAAACCGCAACAGACCTCCAAACGCAGGAAGCAACGCTAAAAGCGATTTACCGCAAATGGCCTGATATTAAACGATTTTTAAAAACTGTTGGATGTGCCAAAAATGATGCAGAAGATATCTTTCAAGAAGCATTGGTAATTTATATACGCAAATGCGAACAACCCGATTTTGAATTAACTGTTGAACCCTTTTTCTATGTGAGGAATACCTGCAAATTACTGTGGTACAATCAAGCTCGCAAGCAAGGAAAACAACAAACTTATGCCTTGGAATCAGATGTTGAAGCATTACAAGATGATTGGTTTGAGAAAGAACAACAAATTCGCACCATCGAAACAGCGCTGACGCACTTGGGCAAACAATGCCAAGAGTTGTTGCAGTTGTTTTATGGGCTTGGATGGAACATGGTGGAAATTGCCAAAAAGATTGGACTTCGGAACGATAAAGTGGCAAAAGCGCAAAAGTACCGCTGCTTACAAAAAGCCAAAGAACTCGTTAAAGTGAACGAGAACGAACAGAATGTTGAACTTGAAATCCTCGTGCCATGAATCCAGAAATCACAAAAATAATTGAACAATACCTGAATAACGAATTATCGGAAGCTGATCGTTTGCTATTTGAACAAAGATTAGCCGAAAACGATCAATTACTCAATGAATTGGTATTACAACGCCGAGTACATGAAGCTGCAAAACGCGCATCGCAACGTGCAATTGTACAGCAGACTGCCAAACGTTACCATTTCCGTCAACAGGCAATTACAACCGCAATTATTGCAGTGATCGTCGTTGCAGTTGCAGCTTTCTCATTGTGGATTTCCACTAAATCAACTATGGAAGAACGACAACAATCGGAAGCGGCTTTACAAGAATTGGTGAACAAACTCGATCAACAATTGCCGATGGAAAACGTTCCTGCTGAATACTTTCACCTCGCAACATCGGATACGGTAGTTTTATCGGAAAGCGGCGTGTTGCTATCCGTTCCTGAATCGGCATTTTTTCTGAATGGTAAACCTTACTCCGGGCCAAAAACAATTCAGTGGCAAGAAGCCATCGATGCTGCAACAATTATCAAAGGTGGACTGAATACCCAATCGGGCGATCGTTTACTGGAAACCCAAGGAATGTTTGGAATGCAAGCTTTTACACCCGAAGGAAAACCGTTGGAAGTGAACCCAAAAGTGGGTGTTTACATTCAGGTTCCAGTTGACGAATTGAAAGCGGGAATGCAATTGTTTGAAGGTAAAAAAACATCAAATGGCGTGATCGATTGGCAAAATCCGCAACCACTGGAAAAATTGCCCATGCAAGCGGATATGAGCGATTTGGATTTCTACCCGCAAGGCTATGAAACCAAATTGAACGAACTGAAATGGAAAACGGGCAAAAAAGAACGCGATAGTTTGTATTTGAGTTTTGAGGAGGTTGGAACTTATAATTTAGCAGAGCCAACGATTTCTGTATCTCAATCAAATGAAACAAACAAAGTATTTTCTTCAAATAAAAAACAAGCTGATGTAAAACCAAATGATAGTGATGGTAATCGAAAGAAATTAATGGAGAATATATTAAATGAAACAACTAAACCATTGAAGGTTCAATTTGCAAATAGATCTATTGAATTACCAGAAGATAAAGTTAAATGGCAAATTTCAATTGAACAAAATGGTTGTGAGGCTACTATCATTGCCAGAGTAACAATGGCAACTCATTGGCACATTAATTCCATCATTTTACCGCGTGGTACATTTGGCTATGCTACTAAAATGCAATTAAATGGTTCTCAGAATTACACCCCACTAGGAGCTGTTATTGAACCAAAACCAATTCGCAAACACGACGATGCAGCTGATGAAGACTTGAGTTATCATGAAGGAACAGTTGTTTTCAAGCAAAAAATAAGAATTCAATCAGCAACTGATTTTATTTTACGCGGAAAATATGCGTTTCAAACCTGCGATGAAAGTCATTGTTTAGCACCCTATGATAGTGAGTTTTCAATAAAAGTGAAAGGTTGTGCAACAACTGATTCTATTCCTACTTCTTTCTGCGGAATCCCACCATCCAAAGTACTTGCCTTCTGGAATCCAAAATTCAACAAAACCATTCTTGCAACACGTGATTTTGAAAAACGCATGACAGCCATTCACAATACTTGTAATGAAAATGTATTGAGTTTATACACCAATAATTTGAATAAACCTTTGCACGAGATTGATGCGCAAGCGGCCAGCATGGGCTATCCTGCATTCAATGCATTTGCTGCTGAACGAGTTGGTGCTTTAAAACTTGACAATGCACACATGAATAACTTGCGTCAGTTTTACAATCACGCGATTGCTACTTTGAGAAAAGAAGTGAAAAAAGACCGCAATTTTATCCGCAAACAAGAAATGGCGTGGGACAACCAATTGAACAAGGCCCGAACCAATGAAACGCGGCGAACAACAAAACGGAACGCTAGCAATTATTCAGAAGAATACGACTTAAATTATGCCAATGCTGCCAAACAATTGGGCTACAAGAAAAAAACAATTGGATTTACTATTCGAAACAACGGAAATGTGAAACAAAACCCCAATGCAGTGAATACCTACAATATAGATGCTTTTGTGGCAAATGTTACTTCCACAAGAACTACAGGAACATTCACCGACCTTGAAGCGCGTAAACAAGCAACGATCACCTACAATGAGTTCTCCGTTTCTGTTGAAAACAACCAGCAATTTTCCAAAGTAATGATCTACCTTTTCCCCCATGAATTGAATAGTTTTCAACGCGTCGATCCAACAGACGGTAGTTTCAATTATCCATTAAATAATGACATCGTTTACGACATGGCCATTATTGGAATCAATGAAGAGGGTTATTATCTATTCGAAAAAACAGCATTCAACAAAGGAAAATTGGGTACTGTTTCATTGGAGAAAATTTCCGAAGCCGACTTCAATAAACGCATTACCGGCCTGAATGCCAATCGACAAGATAAACCCATGAAGATCGCGGATGAGTTAGATTGGCTCGTGAAAGAACAAGCGAATTATAAAATCCAACGATTGCGCATAGAACAACAAGCATTCAGAGATCAGTTAAGATCGATTGTGTTTCCTTGTGTGGGGGGAGCGATGCCGATTTCAAATGAAGAATGGTCTCCTGCTATTGATGAAATAGAACCAGAGAGTCCTGAAATTCAAATTTAGAAAAGAAAGTAGTGTCTTATTAAATGAATACAAAATCGAATCTTTGCTGTCATCCCCCTCAATCCCCCTTCGAAGGGGGAAGTTAGATCGTACTCCTTAAAATCAATAGTGGATCTTCCATAATATGTATTCGAATTATCACTACAATAAAGATTTTAAACACGAATCTTAAAAAGTTAGTAGGATTGCCTCCCCCTTTGAAGGGGGACTGAGAGGGATGACAAAACATAGTTAAAGAATTTACAATAAATCTAATTTCCCTAATATACTCTTTGTGAGTCTCTTCAATCAAGTTTCTGTATGTTTTATTGAACGTTACTCAATTACTTTTCACCGAAGAATAACGATTTAGTAGTCTCAAAAAACAACCATTGAACTATTTGATCGTTAAATATTCAACAATAAATCTAAAAACATGCTTATTTCCAAAATTAAAACCACCAATTCATTCATTTTCAAACAAATTATAGGGACGATCGTGTCTCTATTATTCGTTCAAAGTTCGTTTTCCCAAACAGTAGACTCAACACGTGTTCTCTTTGTTGGAAATAGTATTACGTATTTTAATGACATGCCTCAATTGTTTCGTTCAATTGCTTTAAACAAGGGCAAAAATGTCAGTGTATCCATGTATGCTCCAGGAGGAACAGGATTTATGCATCATTACGTGGATCAAAATGTCTATAATTTGTTTCAGCAATCGTGGGATGTGGTAGTCCTTCAACCTGGAACAGGTGAATCGGCTGGTGCATCGTGGCCGGTTGACACAACAATCAAACGCGGAAGAATCTTGTTGGATTCTATTTACAGCTATAGTCCGTGTGCGAAAGTGTTTTTATACCAAATCCCGTATGGCGTTCCAGATGCCAACAGTTGGGGGAATTATTTTTCCGTGCAGCAAATAATCCGCGATTCCGTTACGAAATTAGCTGATTCACTTAAAGTCCCATTTATTCCAGCAGGTCAATGCGCCAGAGCTTATTATTCGTTATACCCCAATTTATTTCTCCATAATTCCTATAACGATATTCACCCAAATGCGAATGGCTCATTTTTTACCGCTGCTTCTTTTTACACTGGAATTTTTCAAGAATCGGTGTCTGGTTGTTCGTATTACGGTCCTATTCAGCAAGACAGCGCAACGAAATTCTTCTCCATTGTAGATACAGTTGTGTTAAATCACTTGACGGATTGGCGCATCAATGATTATTCTGTTCACGCCGCTTTTGACTATTTAATAAACGGCAATGAGGTTAATTTTAGTGATCTTTCGAGCAATGCCACTACCCTATCCTGGAATTTTGGTGATGGAACATTTTCAAGCGAACAAGAACCCGTTCACACTTATAACAGCAATGGAATTTTCAATGTGACACAAACAGTTTATTTAGACGGTTGTGTTGACAGCGTAACGTATCAATTAACAATTTCTGACGTAGGTTTGAATGAATTGGAAGCTGGTTTATGGAGTCTTGCGCCCAATCCAACATCAACGAATGCGGTTTTAAACTACAACGGCGATGCAGCAATTTTGTCGTTGGAAGTACTTGATATAAACGGGAAGATTATTGGTTCGGAAATAAAACCACTGTCAACTACTCAATTTAGTATTTCTGTTCCGCAAACAGGTATGTATTTTATTCGTTGTTCGACAAATCGATCACAAACCGTTAAAAAGCTCGTTGTTCTCTAAAAGGAAGATGAATTAACATTTTCCTCCTAAAAACCGAACCTGTTTTAGAATTTAAGTAACTGTAAATAAGTATTGTTACGCTAAAATGAATAGTGGTTCTTTCAATCCATTTTTGTAGTCCAATTTCATGAATCTGTACCTAAATGTTGCTGTTTTTTAAATCCAAAAATTGAATCTTTGGTAGAAATCCAAACATTTATATGAAAAAAATACTATTTTCAATCGCATTGCTAACAACCCTATCAACAAACGCCCAATTACAAGATGGAAGTATTGCTCCTGATTGGACTTTCCAAGACATTGAAGGTACAACACACCATTTGTATGATTACCTCGATCAGGGATATACGGTTTGTATTGATGTATCTACAGCTTGGTGTGGTCCATGCTGGAATCTTCACGAGTCTCATGTTTTAAGAGATTTGTATGAACAACATGGTCCAACGGGTTATCCAGATGTACTTCCGACAACAACAAATGATGTAATGGTGTTTTTTATTGAAGCAGAGCTTGATAATACACTAGCACAGTTACAAGGGGTTGTTGGTCCAGGTGTGCTTTATACTCAAGGAGATTGGGTTACTGGAACAACTTATCCTATTATTGATCTACCTAGTAATGCAGAAGGTGAAGTATTTAATACTGGCTATGAAATAAACTATATCCCAACGATTTATAAAATCTGTCCAAATCGTGTAATCTCATTGGCCTCTCCTGGTGCATTCTACAGTTCAGTTGCAGATTGTCCCAGCGTCAATGGAAACAATAACGGTGCCTTGCTAAATTATACGGGAGACACAGATATTTGTTTGAATGAATTTGCAGATGTGAAAGTTCAATTACAGAATATGGGATCAGCTAATTTAACTGCAGCAACGATTGTTTTAAAACAAGGAGCAACTATTTTGAATACGTATTCATGGACAGGTAACCTT